>JAUWZF010000104.1 GCA_030615475.1 Dehalococcoidales bacterium
CTTAATTGATTTTTGTGAATCTCGTATGCCCGTAAAAGAATTTATGCAGCTAATACAAGATCGGCTCCCTCCGGAAGAATTATTTCAGAAGCTTTCAAACTTGGCAAAGGTTCTTGTTAAAGAAATTCCTCCACCCGGTCAAGTCTTAAAAGCGATTTCTGCTGTTTTGTCAGGCGGCTTCCCGTTCGATAACACACGGGATTTTAAATAGGCGCGTTATTATCGAGCGCATCAATCGCGCTTTTAAGGTGCATCGGCGAAATGTCCAGGTAAATTGCGGTCGTGCTTAAGTCAGCATGTCCCAGAAGCTCTTGAATGACTCGAATATTTACGCCCAGCTCAACGAGTCGAGTTGCGAAATAATGACGCAATGTGTGGGGATGGATACCTTGCAAGCCGCAAGCTCGTGCCAATCTTGTTATAACTCGATAAACCGACCTTGGGTTAAGCCCAACATACACCGTGTCCCGCGCATTCTTGCCGGCACACTGGGAACGCAGCGGCGCGATCAATCTTTCAGATAAAGGTATCATTCTATCTTTTCTCCCCTTGCCTTGCCTTACGAGCAGCAACCGCCGCTCAAAGTCAATGTCAGAGACTCTCAAATTAAGCAGTTCCTGCTTCCGTACGCCCGTGTAACAGAAGGTTAAAATCATCGCTTTATTTCTTTCTTTATGCCAGGGCTTCTGGTGATAAAGTCCAATCTCGGCCTGGGCTATTAAGGCTTCGATCTCTTCGTGGCTGTGATAGGGGGGCAGTTCTCTGGGTTTGCGTAGCTTCAGATTCAGTTGTATACCGCGGAAACCCAAGAATAATCTCAGTGCATGATAGTAGAGCAGTATCGAGCGAGGGCGGTATCCTTGGGAACGTAGATAAGCGAGATACTCCTGGGCGGTCGTGGCATCAGGCCGTCTTTTACCCAACCACTTCCGGAAGCTGTTAACTATCTCCAAGTACCTCGCTTTCGTTTTGGGGTCGAGGTCGCAAATATCAAGGTGTTTGCGATATGCGCTGAAAACGTCCGTCATTTGTTGAAGATTGTACAGGCTGCTTTCAGCAAGGGGTAGACATTCCCGCAAGCTGGACTCTGCAAAGAGGGATTTTAGAGAAGAAAGTCCCTTCTTTTTGCCATCCGTCAGGCGGGCATAGAGGGATGCGGCGATAGCTTCGGCTAAAGCCGCATCATTGGATTGTGGGTCAAGCAAATCTATAAGCCGAGTTCTGTGTCCCGACACAATCGGGACGGTGACCATCTATCTAGCCCCGATGTTACCATCGGGGTCAAGCGACCAACCCGGGGACGGGCCGGGCGTCCCTTTGTCCCTCTATTCGGTCTTGCTCCGGATGGGGTTTGCCCAGCCGACCGGTCACCCGGCCGCTGGTGAGCTCTTACCTCACCATTTCACCCTTACCCCGATTTATCATCGGGGCGGTATGTTTCTGTGGCACTTTCCGTAGGGTCGCCCCTCCTGGGTGTTACCCAGCATCCTGCCCGGTGGAGCTCGGACTTTCCTCCCCAACTTTAGTCGGGGCGGTCACCCGGTTTACTTGACCCGGTTATAGTGTAGTGGAGAGATGGAGGTTAGTCAACAGGTTGGGGTGGAAGTGGAACACATTTTCGGGTAGAGTAGTACTACATATTGTCTAAAGCCTTATTTGCCAGTTTATCAGCCTCGGCGTTCCGGGTGCGGGGAACATAAGATATCGTAATATTTTCCAGTGAACCGGTGAGCCTGACTATTTCCTGGTAGAGAGGCCGCAGGGCGGTATTTTTTATCTTGTACCGGCCGTTAATTTGTTCCACTATCAGTTTCGAGTCTGACTTCAGTATGACCTGTCTCGCGCCCAAACTGACGGCTTTCTCTAGGGCGGTAATGATGGCGCGGTATTCCGCCTGGTTATTGGTGGTGACGCCGATGCGGCGGGAGATGCTGGCAATGATGTTGCCGCCTTCGTCTTTGATGGTGGCGCCGATAGCCGCCGGGCCGGGATTGCCCCGGGCAGCACCATCAGCATTTATGATGACTTTGTTTACGTTCAATCTGTCCTTCAGGAAATAAACAGGATTCTTCCGCAGGTGCCGCACTGTACGGGCTGGCCGCTCCTGGCCCTCTGGAGGGCACTGGCCGATAGTGATATGCGGCAGGCGCGGCATATGCCCTGCTCTACCTTGGCGACGGCCGGCTTCTTTTGCTGTCTGATTCTTTCGTAGAGCGCGACAGTAGGGGAATCAATCTGCCCGGCCAGCTGCTGGCGTTTTGTCTTGAGGTCGGTCAGGCTGGTCTTGAGTCGTTCTATCTCATCGGTTAGCTGCTTTTGCTGGCGCTGCCACTCATCCTCAAGTTTCTTATAATCGCTGGTGGCGGCGGCTACGCTCGCTTCGGCTGCTTCTACCTGGTCGATTATTTCCAGGGCTTTGTTCTCCAGCTGGTCGCTCTTGGCCTTCATCGTGGTTACCTCGTGCTGGAGGCCGGACAGCTCCTTGGGATTGTTTATCTTGCCGCCATAGAGCTGCTCTTCAGTGGCGGAGACTTTACTCAGCAGGTCATCAACTTCAGCTTCGGCGTCACGGTGCTGGTGCCTTAGCTCATTCAGGCGCTGTTGTTCGGAGTCGAGGTGGCTTTGAGCACTGTCCAGAACGTCCCTGTTCCCCAGTTGGCTGACTTTCTGGCTCAGGGACTGTTCTTCCTGCTCGCTCTCTAAGTCGAGTTCCTGTAGCTGGTAGAGTTGTCTGGTAATAGCCATTGTGATACCTGCTGCCTATTCTATAATGTGAACAATATAATATCAAACCGCCTGATAAATAGCGACAAAAAACCGTAGTTAAAAAAGAACATATGTGCTAATATTGCGGTAGGCTTTTGAGATAAGGGGGAAGTATGAGCTTATTAAGGTTAGCTGTGAAGAAACAGAGGTGGGACCTGGCAGCTCACACTATCGTCCTGGCAACTGTCAGGATACTGAATAAAGGAGAGCTGGATGACGGAAAGAGCAGGCAGAAAAAGTACCTCAAAGCGAAGCCAAAGCAATAAAAAGCAGAGTTTTTATTCCAGAGTTCTGGATGAAGCCGAAAAGCTTGACTTTGAGCTTGCCTCCGACGTCAGCGGGATAGACGACGAGATTGCACTGCTGCGCGTGAAAATCAAGTCGGTGCTGGAGAAGGACCCGGAGAATATCAAGCTCATCATGCAGGCGACGAATGCCCTGGCGGGACTGGTGAGGACGAGGTATAACATTACCGTGGAGCAGCGGAAGGGGATGAGGGAGGCAATCGGCAACGTGCTGAGGGACGTGGCGCTGCCGCTGGGGATAAGTATAGGGTCGAGTGTTATCGGGAAGAGGATATAGAGGGATTTATTTCTACCTTACCCCCTGTATTTTGAGGTGAACCTATCCCCCTTTTTCCCCCTTCCCTTTTATATCTGTGAAGGGAAGGGGGAATTAAAAAAAGAGGGGCTTCGCCCCTCTTAGACGCCCCATATGAGATATTTAAGGAGATGGAGAAATGTTGAAGGTTTACTTTATACCTCACCCCCTTACCCCCTCTCCAATCTGCCACATACAATCAGGGAGGTAGATAACCTGATTGGAGAGGGGGAATTATTATAGAGAGGGGGTTGCACCCCCTCTCGCTACGCACTCCCGCTGTGGGAGGGGGGATATTAAGGGGAGACGCGGGAGAATCTGGATTCCCGCTTTCGCGGGAATGACAGGAGGATGCGGGAATGACAGGAGGATGCGGGAATGACAATGGGCATTAGTCCGGGAATAAGTTGGAAGGAGTGAGATAGAGATTGCTTCGCTGCGATCGCAATGACAGGAAGAGAAGGGAATGACAGAGGGGAGAGGGATGTGAAAAGTGGATGAAAATATATCTATAAACAGGCTGCGGCCGTACCAGCGGGAGGTGGCGGCGGCGGTGCTGGACAGCGTATTCGGGGGGAAGGGGCTGACCTTCTCGGTGGAAATCGCGCGGCAGGGGGGCAAGAACGAACTTTCGGCCCAACTTGAGCTGCTGCTGCTGACACTCAACATGGGGGAGTCCAGGAACCTGATAAAATGCTCGCCGACTTTCAAGCCACAGACAGTCATCTCCATGCGCCGGCTCAAGGACAGACTCAATGACGCCGGTTTCCGGGGCATATGGCGGTCGGAACTCGGCTACATTGTCAGACTCGGGGACGCCCGGGCGATATTCCTCTCGGCGGAAGAGTCGGCCAACGTGGTCGGCAACACGGCCCACCTGCTCCTGGAAATCGACGAGTCGCAGGACGTCGGCAAGGAAAAGTACACCAAGGATTTTCGTCCGATGTGCTCGGCGACAAATGCCACGACGATACATTACGGGACGACCTGGGACGACACCACGCTGCTCGAGGAGGTGAAGCAGGGCAACCTGGAACGGGAGCGCAAGGACGGGGTGAAGCGGCATTTCCGCTACGACTGGGAGGAAGTGGCGAAATACGTTCCCGACTACCGGGCTTATGTCGAGGGGGAAAGGGAGAGACTGGGAGAGAACCACCCGCTCTTCCTGACGCAGTACCGGCTCCTGCCGATACGCGGCGGGGGCGGCTTTTTGAGCGCACAGCAGAGGGCGCAATTACAGGGGGAACACTCACGGAAGCGGCGGGAAGAGCCGGGGAAGGTCTACGTGGCGGGAATCGACCTCGCGGGAGAAGCGGAGGAAATCGAGGGCGACTATGCAAAAGCGGCCAAACGCAGCCATGACTCAACAGTAGTAACAATCGGCGAGCTGGACTTTTCGTCGGTCGATGAAATCGTCAGGGAGCCGGTCGTTAAAATCGTCGAGCATTACTGCTTCACGGGGATAAAGCACACCGGACTGTACGCGCGGCTGGCGGACATAATCAGGAAGGTGTGGCGGTGCCGGAGGGTCGTCGTCGACGCCACCGGGGGAGGGGAGCCGGTGGCATCGTTCCTGCGGAAATCGCTCGGGCCGAGGGTGACGCCGTTCAAGTTCACGCAGAAAAGCAAGAGCGAGCTGGGGTTCAACCTGCTGGCGGCGGTCAACGCGGGGCGGCTCAAGGTGTATCAAGGGGACGGCTCCGAGGATTTTTGTAAATTCTGGCGAGAAATTGAAA
>JAUWZF010000016.1 GCA_030615475.1 Dehalococcoidales bacterium
TGGAGTTCCTGCCCAATTCCCCCACGCTCATGAACGCCGGCAAGGCACTGGGGCAGCTTTCCGCCTGCGTTGTCCTCCCCGTTGAGGACTCCCTGGAGTCCATCTTCGATGCCGTCAAATACACCGCCCTCATCCACAAGAGCGGCGGCGGCACCGGGTTTTCCTTCTCCCGCCTGCGGCCGGAGAAAGACAGGGTCGGCTCCACCGGCGGCGTCGCCAGCGGCCCCGTCTCATTTATAAAAGCGTTCGATACCGCTACCGATGTCATCAAGCAGGGCGGCACGCGCCGCGGCGCCAACATGGGCATCCTTAATGTGAATCATCCTGACATCGAAAAATTTATTGATGCCAAGGCGGATATGAAAACATTAAACAACTTCAACCTCTCCGTGGCGTTGACCACCGACTTTATGGAAGCGGTCAAGACGGGGGGCAACTATGAGCTGGTGAATCCACATACTCAAGAACGAACCTCCAAAAGCGCTAAAGAAGTCTTTGATAAAATCAAGGATATGGCCTGGAGGACCGGCGACCCTGGTATCGTCTTCATCGACCGAATAAATGATGATAATCCTACTAAGCACCTTGGTGATATTGAAAGCACTAACCCCTGCGGCGAGCAGCCTCTCCTCCCCTACGAGTCCTGCAACCTGGCCTCAATAAATCTGGCCAGGATGGTGCTCAAGAAGAACGGTAAGTATGAGATTGATTACCCCAAGCTTGCCGAAACGGTGAGGACGGGCGTCCGGTTCCTGGACGATGTTATCGACGTCAACAAGTTCCCGCTGCCGCAAATTGAAGAAAAAACCAAGTTGACCCGGAAAATCGGGCTCGGGATAATGGGCTTTGCCGATATGCTGGTGATGCTCGGCGTTCCTTACGACTCTCCAGATGCTTTACAGATAGCGAAGGATTTGATGGCTACTGTTTCCATCGAAGCTACAAAAGCCTCGGTAGCCTTGGCTGAAGAACGCGGTGTCTTCCCCGCCTTCGAGGGGAGTATCTATGATGTCCCGGACGGATCCCGTGTCAGGAATGCCACCCGCACTACCATCGCCCCCACCGGCACGCTGAGCATGATTGCCGGCTGCTCCAGCGGCATCGAGCCTCTCTTTGCTCTGAGCTATACCAAGACCGTCCTCGATGGCACGCCGTTCGTCGAGGTCAACCCGTATTTCGAAGAGGCGGCGCGGAACGGCGGCTTCTACTCCGATGACCTGATGCGGAAGCTGGCCGATGGCACTCACCTCGGCGATATCAAGGACGTGCCGGAAGAAGTGAAGAGGGTTTTTGTCACCGCCCACGAAATTACGCCCGAATGGCATGTCAAGATGCAGGCCGCCTTCCAGAAGGAGACTAATAATGCCGTTTCCAAGACCATCAATTTCCCTCAGTCGGCCACCCGCGAGGATGTCGCCCGGGCCTACATGCTGGCCTATGAAGAGGGATTAAAGGGTATCACCATCTACCGCGACAGGAGTCGGGACGCCCAGGTCCTGACCACCGGTAAGAATAAGGAGAAGGAAGAGGCAGCCACCGGTAAATTAACACCCCGGAAAAGGCCCGCCGAGACCACGGCGACAGTTGCCCGGGTCAGCACCGGCTGCGGCTCTCTCTACATCACGGTAGCCTATGATGAACACGGTATCTTCGAGGTCTTCGCCACTCTGGGCAAGTCCGGGGCCTGTGCGGCAGCCCAGCTCGAAGCTATCTGCCGCCTTATCACCCTGACGCTGCGGTCCGGGGTGGACGTCGCCTCGGTGGTCAAGCAGCTCCGCGGCATCCGCTGCCCCAGCGTTGCCTGGGAGAACGGCAAGTCCATCCTCTCCTGCGCCGACGCCATCGCCAGCGTCCTGGAAAAGCACGTCGGCGGGGACGCCCAGCCCAAGCTGGAGGATTACGGCCTTGCCAAGAACCTGGCCGGCCAGTGCCCCGAGTGCAGTAACATGCTGGTCTACCAGGAAGGCTGCTACCACTGCCTCGCCTGCGGATATACCAAGTGCTAGAGGAACAGGATTTTGAACCTCCCCCTCCATGTTATCTATTCCCACCCTAGCCACCCTCGCACCATCTGTGGCTTATCCCCCAGTTTTCCCCCACCCCCTTTGACACCCCCATATTCCAGTGTTATCATTATTCAGTTGGAGTAGCTCTACATAATTAGCCATACTATATGCCAAATATAGAACTGTATATCGTCCTCCTGGTGGTCTGCCTGGTGTTTTCCGCTTTCTTTTCCGGCTCGGAAACAGCCTTCATTTCCCTGCAGCGGTTCCGCCTGGAATATCTCGTCAACACCAGGGTCAAGGGCGCGGAAAAAGTCGCTAGGATGATTGAGCGACCGGAGCGGTTCCTCTCCGTCGTCCTCTTCGGAAATACGCTGGTCAATGCCGCCGCCGCCGCTCTGGCTACCTATATCGCCACCAACTACTGGGGAGAGCAAAATGGCATCATCATCGCCACTATCTGTCTTACCGTAATACTACTGATATTCTGCGAAGCTACCCCCAAGACCGTCGCCACCCGGCACGCAGAAAAGCTATCGCTGTTTCTTTATCGTCCGTTACAGGTAATCTCCTGGATATTCACTCCCTTTGTCTTCGCCCTCAGCTGGATAGGCTCGGGGTTCACCAGGATTGTCGGCGGCACGCCGGTGCCCCAGTCCATCATCAGCGACGAGGAAATCCGCACCATGATATCCGTGGGTCGCGAAGAAGGCACCGTGGAAGAGGCCGAAGCCAAACTGCTGCACAAGGTCTTCGACTTCGGTGACCGCCCCGTCCATGAAGTCATGGTGCCGCGCCTGGAAGTGGTCGCTCTGCAGCAGGGCTCTACTATCGCTGACTTTCTCAAGCTCTACACCGAATCGCCCATCTCCCGCTTCCTGGTCTACAAGGAAAATATGGATAACGTCGTGGGCGTCCTCTCGGTAAAAAATGTGCTCATGGCGCGCGCCAAGGGTACCATCAACAATGAGACCGCCATCGATGACTTGGTCCGCCCCACCTACTTTACCCCCGAGACCAAGCGCATCAACGAGCTCTTCTTCGAGATGCGCGACAACGGTTACCGGATGGCGGTAATCGTCGACGAATACGGCGGCACGGCGGGGATTGTCAGTCTGAGTCGACTGGTCGAGGAGATTGTCGGGGAGGTCGGCGACGAGCTGGCCGGGATTGAAAAGGACTACGAGATAATCAACGAATACACCTTCCAGATTGACGGCAGCATGCGCATCGACGAAGCTAATGAAGAGATGGAACTCGACCTGCCCGAAGGAGAGGACTACGAGACCGTCGCCGGTTTTATCCTCACCCTGCTGGGCCACATACCCCGGCGCAACGAGCAGTTGCGATATAAGGGCCTGAAGATAGTGATAACCGAAATGAAGGGCCAGAAGATAGAGAAAATCCTGCTGACCCGGGAAAAACCAACGAAATCGGAACCTGAAATAGCAAAAGAATGATACTATGGACGGACAAGAAGTAACTTATCTAATACTAATTATCGTATTTATCGGTCTATCCGCCTTTTTTTCCAGCTCGGAGACGGCTTTCCTTGCCCTGCAAAAAGTGAGGCTGGAGCACCTGATCAGCACCCAGGTAAAGGGTGCCAGGCTGGTAGCCGGCATGTTGGCGAAGCCGGAGAAGCTCCTCTCCACCATTTTACTGGGCAATAATCTGGTCAACACAGCCGCCGCCGCTCTGGTAACCGCGCTGGCGGTCTCCATGTGGGGAGAGCAGGGTATCCTTATCGCCACCGCGATTATCACCGCGGTTATCCTCATCTTTGCCGAGACCACCCCCAAGACGTTTGCCGCCCAGCATTCGGAAAAGATGGCGCTGTTTTACGCCCGCCCGCTCGGGCTGGTATCCTGGGTTTTCATGCCGTTTGTGGCAGTTTTAAGCTGGATAGCCGCAGGCTTCGCCAGGCTCGTAGGCGGAACGCCGGTTTCCAGAACACTGGCCAGCCCGGAGGAAATCCGCACCATGATATCGGTAGGGCATAAAGAGGGTACCGTGGAGGCACATGAAGCCAAGCTGCTGCACAGGGTCTTCGAGTTCGGCGACCGCCCCGCCCGTGAAGTCATGGTGCCCCGCCCGGAAGTTGTCGCCATTACGCCGGGCTCCAGGCTGTCCGACCTTCTGGCGCTCTATGCCGAGAATCCCATGTCCCGCTTCCCGGTCTATATAGAGAACATGGATAATGTCGTGGGCGTCCTCTCGGTGAAGGATGTGCTTATGGCCTTGGCCAAAGGCACTGCCAGCGAGGAGAGCACCATTGATGACCTGGTCCGCCCGCCCTATTTCGCCCCCGAGTCCAAGCACATCAACGAGCTCTTTGCCGAAATGCGTGACAAGAACTACCGGATGGCAGTGGTCGTCGACGAATACGGCGGTACGGCGGGAATCGTTACCCTTACCCGTCTGGTCGAGGAGATTGTCGGGGAGGTCGGCGATGAGCTGGCCGGCGTGGAAAAAGACTACGAGATAATCAACGAATATACCTTCCAGATCGACGGCAGCATGCGCATCGATGAGGTCAACGAAGAGATGGAGCTGGACCTGCCGGAAGGGGAAGACTACGAGACGGTCGCAGGTTTTATCCTCAGCCTGCTGGGCCACATACCCCGGAGCCACGAGCAACTGCGCTACAAAGGCCTGAAGATGGTCATAACCGAAATGAAGGGGCTCAAGATTGAGAGAATCCTGCTGACCAAGGAGCATCAGGCCGCCGCGGCGCAGGAAGAGCGCAGCAAGAAAAAGGATGAATCCGCAAAAAAGACCAATAAAGACCTGAATGCCTGAGAACCCTCCGCATTGACAATATTATTACCTGAGGAAGAATATGCAGCGTCTGCGCATCAGATTCAGCCGGGGAGAAGAGATAAAGTACATCTCCCATCTCGACTTAATGCGCCTGTGGCAGCGGGCACTCAACCGTGCCGGGGTAGCCCTGGCTTACTCGGAGGGGTTTAATCCCCGCCCCCGTATGTCGCTGGCGGCACCGCTGGCCCTGGGCGTAACCAGCGAAGCCGAGTTGATGGATATTATACTGGCAACATGGTCCTCTCCCCACGCCTTCACCACCGCGGCCGGCCGCCAGCTTCCCCAGGGCATCGCAATCAGCCAGGTCTATAACACGCCCCTGACCATGCCGTCACTACAGTCCCAGGTCCGCCATGCCGAATACACCGTCGAGATAGAAACCGAAAAAGGGCAGGAGGACATTGAATCAGTCATTACCGCCCTGTTGGCGAAAGAAAGCCTCCCCTGGCAGCACCAGCGGGACACCGGGCCGCGCCACTACGACCTGAGGACTCTGATTGACGATATATGGCTCATTGGTTGCAGCAATGGACGCGGCAACATCGGGATGAGGCTGCGCTGCGATAGTCACGGCTCGGGGAGGCCGGAGCAGGTTGCCGCCGCCCTCGGCTTTGAAAAGTACCCGGTATCAATACATCGCACCAGGCTGATTCTCCAGTCGAAATAATGAAGGCCAGGAGAGCAAAGTAACCAACATGTCAGAGTCGACCCCAGAGCAGAAAGTCCTCCGCTTTATCCGGGAACAGGACCTCGTTACCAGTCGGCAAAAGCTGCTGGTAGCCGTGTCCGGCGGTCCCGACTCAGTCTGCCTGCTCCATATCCTGCTGAAACTGCAAAAAGAGCTGGATTTAGAGCTGCACGTTGCCCATCTCAATCATCAGCTGCGCGGTGCCGAGTCCGAAGCCGATGCTACCTACGTTGCCGGCCTGGCTCACCGACTGGGCATTCCGGCTACCGTGGAGTCGCGCGATGTCAGGGCTTACCAGTCGCGGCACCGCCTTTCACCGGAAGAAGCGGCGCGTGAAGTCCGCTACTCCTTTCTGGCACGGGCCGCCACGGCGGTCGGGGCGGTGCGGGTGGTGGTGGGGCATACCGCCGACGACCATGTCGAGACTATCCTCATGCACCTGCTCCGGGGCAGCGGCACGCGGGGACTGCGGGGGCTTTTACCCGTTAGCCGGTGGCAGTCTGCCGACCACAGCCTCGTTATCATCAGGCCGTTGCTTGAGCTGACCCGGGAGGAAACGGCCGCTTACTGCCGCAGCCACCGCCTGGCCCCCCGCACCGATACCTCCAACCTTTCGCCGGGGCCGTTCCGTAATAGAATCCGCCACCAGCTGCTTCCTGAACTCCGGAAATACAACCCCCAGGTTGCCGAAGCCCTGCTCCGCACGGCACGCATCGCCGCCGATGACCTTGCCTTCATAGACAAAGAGATGGCTCGACTCTGGGGCGAGGTTGCCCAGAAACAGGGAAAAACGGTTATTTTAAATAAGAAGAGCTTTGTTGACTTACCCCCTGCCCTGAAACGCCACCTGCTGCGCGCCGCTATAGAGTCGCTGCTGGGCAACCTGAAAGACATCGAAGCGGGTCACATCGAAGACATCATAGACGCCCTGGACAAACCGGCCGGAAAAGTAATCGGCCTGCCCGACGGTCTGAACTTCGCCATCGAGTATGACCGGTACGTGCTGGCCCCGGATGCGGCGTCTCTGTGTCCGTTCCCTGTCCTGGAAGGCGAGACCGAGCTGAACATACCGGGCAGGACTAGCATCCCCGGATGGGAAATCGAAGCCGCCGTCGTATCCCCGTCAGCAGCTACAAAGGCAGGCGTTAAAACTGATGACTTCACTGCTCATTTTGACTACGATAAAACAGGTAATAAATTATCCGTCCGCCGCCGTCGCCCCGGCGACCGCTTTCAGCCGCTGGGCATGGGCCAGCCCAAGAAGCTGAACGAGTTCATGATTGACGCCCGTATTCCTCGAAACTGGCGCCGCCGCATCCCTGTCGTCTGCTCACCGGAGCGAATCCTCTGGGTGGTCGGCTTCCGCATCGACGAACGCGCCAAGGTTACGGGAACCACTAAAGAAGTCCTCCGCTTGAGCTTCACCCGCAGCTAGATATCTATTCCGGTCGGTTCAATCGGCTCAGCCGGTTCATTTATATCCTCTTCGCTCCTCCGCCAGCGCAGCAGGAGGACGGCTGCCGTTACTATTACGGCCACCACGGCCACATAGGTCTCCACCTGGACGAGTGTTAAATACCCTTTCTGCAGGAACACCACTGCGTAATTCAAAATACCGTGCAGCACGGCGACGATGAGGTAGAACTGCCATCCTTTACCTTTGGCCAGACCGTAGCCGGCAAGGGCGGAAGCCGCGATATGAAAGCCCATGGCGAAGAACCTTTCCCAGAACCCGACAATCCCCAGAAAGCCATCGGTCTGAATCGCGTTCAGCGTCCAGCCGGCAGCGAACATCCGGCCATGTACCCAGACCGCCTCGAAGATGCCGAAGCCGGCTCCCGCAATCGCCCCGATAGCCAGCCCCAGCCTGGGGCTGATATTTCTGCCGCTGCGCCACCACCAGAATACCATCGGCACCATCTTGGCGCCTTCCTGCACCAGACCGCTGAGCAGTATGGTGGGTATCCCGGCCAGCAGCAGCCAGCTTAGCAGAACTTGCTGACTCCAGAAATGCATCAGCACCACTCCCACATAGTGCTGCAGCGGAATCTGCACGAAAACTACCGCCAGTAACGATAGAAAAGCGCTGACAACCGCCACCATCCAGAGCCAGTGCCTCTTGAAAAGCGGCGGCCAGTGCCCGCAGAGCCAGATAGCCCCGAAGACTATCCCCAGGCCGATGCTGATGAGTATAAAATTCCACGTGAGGCTGGGATAGATGAACCATGATTTCAGGAAAGCCATCATATATTCCCACATAATCTTCTCCTAATTTATAATACACGCTTCAGCCGCGGATTAGGCGTAATGCCCGGTATCCTGCCGCGCTTGGCGATGGGCTTGCCCTCTATTTCATGGAGGTCGGCGGTAAAGTCTATGGGTCTGGCGCCGCTGATATAGCTGCCCACGCCGAAACCGTCCACCGGCGCCCCTCTCTCCAGAAAATAGGTAATCCGTTCCGGGTCGATGCCGCCGCTGACGAAGATGCCCACATGCTTGAAACCCGCCTGGTCCAGTCGGGCGCGCACCTCCCTGACCAGTTCCGCGGTGACCCCTCCGCGCTCGGAGGGGGTATCCAGTCGCACACTCTGGAGTTTCTCCCGCAGCGCCTCGGCCACCCGCAGGCTCTCCTCGGCCTCATCCCTGAAGGTATCCACCAGTGAGACGCGGGGCACCTCCGGCGGCATGTGCTTGTCGAAAAGCATGGTGGCCTTAACCGTATCCCCCACCACGATAATCAGGGCGTGGGGCATGGTCCCGGAAGCCTCCACGCCGGCCAGCCGGGCGCCGGCAATACTGGAACAGCTGACACAGCCCCCCACCACCGCCGCGTAGTCCATCACCCCGGCCACCGAGGGATACACGTGACGGGCTCCGAAACTGATTAAGGGTATGCCTCCGGCGGCGTCAACACACTCCCGGGCAGCCGTCGCCCAGCCGCTGCCATGGGCTAAAATGCCGACTACCGCCGTCTCGTAAACGCCGTAGCTCTGGTAGGGGGCGGTGATACGCAGCACCACTTCCCTGGCCGACATAGTCTCGCTTTCATCCAGCGCCCAGACCTCGCGGTTGCCTTCGGGCAGGACCTCGGCCAGCAGCGCCTTGACCTCCTCGATGCCGCAGAGTATTCCGGCGCGACTGCTAAAGACCTCCATAGTCGCCACCGGGTTGAGGTTCTCCTTACGCAGGATGTCGATGGTGCGGACGAAATAAATATCAGCAGTATCCCCGGAGAGGACTTCCGGGGATGGTTTAAACTTGGGCTTCGGCATGGTTCACCTCCTAAACAAGCCTGGCCCCGAGCACCTTGTCCATATGCTCCAGGGCGAAGCGATGTGCCGCCTCATCCGTAGAGGCGACACAGTCCACCGGTATCTCCACCTCATAGTCGCGATTACGCGCATCGGCAGTAGTGTGCATAACGCAGATATTGGTCAGCACACCGCATATGATTAACTTAGCCGGTTTAAGATCTCTCAGCTTCTCTTCGAGCGGCGTGCCGTAAAAGCCGCTGTAACGGTTTTTGGGTATTATCTCACCCGGGTATGCGGCCAGCTCTGGAATGACCTCCGTCTCGACCGTGCCGGCGATACAATGGGGAGGGAACATCTTGAACTCGAGGTCGTCCGGGTCATGGTTGTCACAGATGAAAAAGATTTTGGAACCACGGGCAAGCTCCTGCTCCAGCAGATTCTGGATATCGGGGATGATGCCGCGGGCCCTGACACCAATGTACAGAGGATAACCCTCTTCCAGGAACCCTTTTAGCATATCAATTACCAAGACCGCATTAGCCATAGCCTTTGCCCTTCTCGGTAAGGTTATTATTTATTTCTACCTCACCCCCTGTGTCCCCCTCTCCTTACGAGGTGTCAAAGGAGAGGGGGACGATTTTTGTTAAAGAGGGGCTTCGCCCCTCTTAGACTCCCCTGTTTTTAATGCCTGAAATGCCTGACGCCGGTCAGGACCATGGCGATGTTGTGCTTATCGGCGGCGTCTATGGACTCCTGGTCGCGTATCGAGCCGCCGGGCTGGATGATGGCCGTCACGCCTATCCTGGCGGCGTGCTCCACGACATCGGAGAACGGGAACATGGCGTCCGAGGCCAGGACACTGCCTTTGGCCTTATCACCGGCTTTTTCAATGGCAATCCGGGCGCTGATAATCCGGCTGGGCTGTCCGGCGCCCATGCCGACCACTTTTTTATCTTTTATAAGCATGATGGCATTGGACTTTACGTGCTTGGCCGCCCGCCAGGCGAAGAGCAAATCTTCTTTCTCCTTGGCCGTCGGCGCGCGTTTAGTGACCGTTTTCATGTTTACCTGCTTTTCCGGTAGCGAGTCCGAGCCCTGCACGAGGAACCCACCTTTTACCCGCCGATAGTCGGTATAACCGCACTCTTCTTTACCGTAGCCGGGCGGCAGTTCCGCCACCAGAATACGCAGGTCTTTCTTCTTTTTCAGGAGCTCCAGCGCCTTCGGTTCGTAATCGGGGGCGATGACTATCTCGTAGAAGACCGGTCTCATCGCCTCGGCCATGGCCAGCGTCACCGTACGGTTGGCGGCGACAATACCGCCATAGGCCGCCACCTCGTCGCCGCTGAAAGCGCGGCGGTAGGACTCGGCGATATCCTCATGGCTGGCCAGGCCACAGGGATTGGTATGCTTGATAACCGATACTGTCGGTGCGGCAAAATCTACGGCCGCTCCCCAGGCGGCGTCGGCATCCAGGATGTTGTTAAAGGAAAGCTCCTTCCCGTGCAGCTGCTTGGCCCAGGTGATGCCGGTGTTCTGTCCGGCGCCCGCGGCCAGCTCGGTATAGAAGGCCGCCGTCTGGTGGGGGTTCTCGCCGTAGCGCAGTCCGTAGCGCTTCTTCATGGCCACTGTAATCTCTTCCGGTAAGCCTTCCTCGCCCTGCCTCAGGTATTGAGCTATGACCGTATCGTAGATGGCCACGTG
>JAUWZF010000216.1 GCA_030615475.1 Dehalococcoidales bacterium
GCCGGTGTCCAGGGATTCTCGCCTTTTTCCAGGTAGCTCTTAGCCTTGCCGAAGTCCCAGTAGAACCTGGGCATTTTAGCCTTCTCAAACGCTTTCCATGCTTCAGGGCTAACGCTGACCATGGCCAGAGCCGGCGGCACCATCCAGCCTTTCTGAGAACCCGTGACGGCGACGTCACAGCCCCAGTCGTCCACCGGCACGTCAATGGATGACAGGCTGCTGATAGCATCGACGAGGAGAAGCTTGCCGGCGCCTTTCACCACCTTGCTGATGGTCTCCAGGTCATTGGTGACACCGGTAGAGGTCTCATTATGGGTCACCAGCACCGCTTTTACGTCCGGATTGGCCTTGATAGCGTCAGCAACAGCCGCGGGGTCGGCGGCCTTGCCCCACTCGTAATTATGTGAAACGACATCGGCGCCGAATGTTCTGGCGATATTCGCCCAGCGGTCGCCGAAAACACCGATAGAAACCGACAGTATTTTATCACCCGGCGACAGCATGTTGACGACGGCGGCTTCCAGGCCGCCGGTGCCGGAACCGGTGAGTATATAAAGGTCATTCTTGGTCTGGAAGACCTGCTTCAGTTCGTCCGTGACCTCATAGAGCATTTTCTTATACTCCGGCCCTCGGTGGTTAATCATGGGCCAGCCCATGGCCTGGAGGACCACCGGCGGGCAGGGGGTTGGTCCGGGAACGCGTAATTGTGCCATTTGTGTCTCCCTCTTGTTGTTATGTATCAGTATTTATTACCTTAACAAAACGGCGCTTGCCTACTTTGATGATAATATCTTTTTCGACCAGTTGATTTGCATCTGTAACCTTAACACCATCTATACTCACAGCTCCCTGCTGAATCAGCCGGTTGGCTTCACTTCGGCTGACTGCCAATGCAGCATCTACCAGCAATCGGCTTATGGGGATATCTGCAGAGATTTTAAACTCCTGTATCTCGTCCGGAACTTCCTTTTTCTGAACCACCTTCTCGAAATGCTTTTCCGCTTCGTCGGCTTCCTTCCGACTGTAAAGCTGGACTATAATCTCCCTGGCGAGGCGCTTTTTCAGCGTCATAGGGTTAAAGTTTTCATCAGCAAGCTGTTTTTTGAACTTCGCCAGCTCTTCGTCGGGGACATCGGTAAGCAGCTCGAAGTAATCCATAATCAGGCTGTCGGCGATAGACATCACTTTGCCGTATATTTGTTCGGGCGGCTCGGCCACGCCGATGTAATTGCCGATGCTCTTGCTCATCCTCTGAACGCCGTCGGTCCCTACCAGTACCGGGAAAGTGATACATACCTGCGGTTTTTGTCCAAAGGCTTCTTGAAGCCTGCGACCGGCCATCAAATTGAAAAGTTGCTCGGTAGCCCCGATTTGAACGTCGGCCTGTAAGCAAACAGCGTCATAACCCTGAGCAAGCGGGTAAAGTAACTCGCGTAACCAGATAGGGTCATTCTTTTCGTATCGATTACGAAGTCGGTCGCGAGTTAGAAATTGTTGAACAGTAAAACATGAAGCCATACTAATGATATCAGCGAAACTTAACTTGCTCAGCCAATCATAATTGTAGCGAACTGAGGTCTTCTCTGGATCAAGTATTTTAAATGCTTGCTCGGCATAAGTTTGCGCATTTTTCTTGAGTTCTTCCTGCAAAGTTATGGAGCGCGCTTCATCCCTATCACTGGGGTCGCCAATCAATGTGGTAAAAGTACCTATAAGGAAAGTAACATCATGCCCAAACTCTTGAAACTGACGCAATTTCCGCATAGTGATTGTATGTCCCAGATGAATATCGGGGGCGGTAACGTCATAACCACAATAAACCCTGAGTGGACGGCCCTCTGCCTTGGCTTCCTTTAGTTTCTGACGCAATTCCCTGGTCATCATTTCTTTGATTTGCAGGTCGCCAAACTCAGAGCCATGCATATAAAGAGAAACCTGTTTATCTATGGATTCCACCTTGAACCTTCCTTACTGTTGATAGACCTGCCCACCGTTCCCATGATTAATTCACACCTGTAGATTCAAGAATAGCCTTCCCCTGCCTGACATCCTCGGCAATCTGTTTCTTCAACTCATCCACGCTATCGAACTTCTTCTCATCGCGGAGCTTGGCGATAAAATCAACGGTAAGTTCATGGCCGTACAGGTCGCCATGATAGTCGAGAAGGAAAGCCTCGACAGTACGTTCAGAGGGGCCGAAAGTGGGGTCCTGGCCGATATTGGTCATTGTCTGATATATTTCCCCGTTAATATGAGCCAGTCCGGCATAAACGCCGTCCGGAGGCAGAGCCTGCCCGGAATTTATATCCAGATTGGCGGTCGGGAATCCCAGGCTTTCCCCCCGCCCGGCCCCGGTAACTACCTTGCCATGAAGGCTGAAGTAACGGCCGGTCAACTCACGTACCTTTTTCATATCGCCTGAGGCCATAGCTTTCCTGATGGTGGTGCTGCTGACCACTTCGCCGTTAATCTCCAGCGGCGGCACGACGGTGATGCTGAAATCCATCTCCTTGCCAAGTCGACTCAGGGTATCGGTATCGCCTTTCCTCCCTTTGCCCAGGGCAAAGTCCGAGCCGATTACCAGTCCACGCATGCTAAGGTGCTTCAGTAATAGACCGACGAATCGGCGGGCGTCCAGCCGGGCCAGGTCTTTCGTGAAAGATAATGGCACGATAACGTCGACACCCTCGTTCTGGAGAAGCCTTATCCTCGTTTTAATGTCGGTCAAATAAGGCAGTTTTGTCTCCGACGATAACAAATCCTCCGGATGCTGGTGGAAAGTCACCACGCCGGAAAGCAAACCCCTCTGTTCGGCCTGCTTCAACAACTCTGAAATCAGGTGCTTATGGCCCAGGTGCACTCCGTCGAAAATGCCAACGGTCACGATGGTATCTCGTTCGGGCGAAAAGCTAGCTAACTCTTCCTCAACCAGCACGCTTTCTTCTCCTGTAGCTGGAAACAGTTCCCGAGGTAGCTCCATCAGCGGAACTCCT
>JAUWZF010000043.1 GCA_030615475.1 Dehalococcoidales bacterium
TCCGTGTTCAGCAATCTTCGACTGGGGGGTGAGGTTATCGCTCCGATGACGCCGGAAGGCAAGTGCGATGTCCTCATCGCCGTGGAGCCTTCGGAAGCGCTCAGGAATATACAATACCTGGCCGAAAACAGCGTGGTTGTCCTCAATACGACTACCGTTCTGCCCTATACCGTCTATCTCGGCAAGAGCGGGTATCCCAGCCGGAAAGAAATAGTGGACAAACTCCATGAGGTCACCGACCGCGTAATCACTCTGGATGCGAGCGGGATTGCCCGGCAGGCCGGTAGTCTGCAGGCCGCTAACGTCGTTATGCTCGGTGCTCTGTTCGGCACCGGCCTCATGCCGATAACAGAAGAGACTGCCAAAGAAACGATACTGTCCCGTTTTAAGGCGAAGGTCGGCGAAATAAACATCAAGGCATTCGACCTGGGTTATCAGGAGGTCCGGGAAGCGCTCAAGGGCGCTTCGGCAAAACGGTAAGCTATTATTAAATTAAATATCGGGGTATTTAAGAGGGGCGTCAGCCCCTCTTTCTTTTAATATCAGGCAAATTCACGCCCTGCTTGACCAGGTTCTTGTGCAGGGCTTTGTAGTCCACCTTTCTGGGCTGGATACCGGCATCGACTGCCATGGCCGCGGCTGTGCCCGCCGCCTGGCCGTAAGCGATACAGGGTGGAATGATATTGAAATACTGGTTGACGCTGTCCGTCGAAGAAAAAGCTCGGCAGGCAACGAGCAGTCCGTCCACCTCCTTAGGTACCAGGCAGCGGTAGGGGATACAGATGGTGGGGTGCTTGGCGGATATCTCGCCGTTATCGTTATTGGCCAGGACTACTATGGTATCCTCGTGTACCTCGTCCGATATCATGTCCTTGTCATCGAGAATATACTCCCCGATGACGCGCCGGCCTCCCTGCGTGCCGAGCTGCGGGGCGGTCTGCATGATATAGCAATGCTCAAATCCGGGGACATTCTTCTTCATGAATTCGTAAGTAGTTACGGCGCGTTTTCGCCCTCTTACATCCACCCTGGTTAATTCTCTGACATCTTTGCCATCGGAAGATTCGGGCTGTATCTGAAAGCTGTGATACCAGAGGACGTTGCGCTGATTTCCCAGAATACCTTTAAGGTAGTGCGGATAGCCACCCAGTTTCACAAGCTCCTGCATCAACTCGGCGAATTTTTCCGGCTGGGACGCTTTGAAATCGTCGGCTTTCTTGATATTGACATCGGTCATCCAGAAGGTAGAGGCCAGCCAGGCTGTACGGCGCTTGTTATCCAGTTCGCCGTCGAACTCGGCTCCCGCCTCCACGAATATATCGCCGTCACCTGTAGAATCGATGACCACCTTGCCCAGGATAGCCTGCCGGCCGGACTTGCTCTCGAAGAAGACGCCCTTGGCCGTATTCCCCTCCATGATGGGACGGGTGCCCCAGGAGTGGAGCCACAGGTCGACTCCCGCCTCCTGCACCATGTCGTTCAGCTCGTCCTTGAGCACCTCGGGGTCGACGACGGCAGTGTACATCACCCTCTCCTGGCCTCCTAGATTGGGGTCCTTGCGCACGTAGAACAGGTGCAGACTGGCGTCATTGTAAAAATCGACCAACTTTTTATCGGTGGTTCCCCAGTCTTTCTTCCTGGGATAGAAAGCCGCGTTCCTCTTCTCCATGCGGTCGATAATCTCCTGGTTGAGGCCGTAGATGTGCTGCTTGCCGGTGATATCACTGAGATTGGGGAGGATGTTAATCAGCCCGCCGGTAGCCATGCCGCCGAGGTGACCGTATCTTTCGATTAGCACCGTATCGGCGCCGCTGCGTGCCGCGGCTATCGCCGAGCCGATACCGCCCGGGCCGCCCCCCACCACCACGACGTCGGCCTCGCGGCACACCTTGATATCTCGGGCGGGTTCTGTAATCGTTCTGACCGAAGGTTTGGCTGACATAATAAACCTCCAACTTCAAGAGGGTAGTGAATGTCTACCCCCTTTTATTACAATTGTGGCGGGCTATCACCACGCGATGTTATTTAATTATACGGCTGCCTTGATTTCGGGCAGCGGGACGCCCTGCCTGGCCAGCTGTTTTTGCAGCGCTTTGATATCGACGTTCTTGGGATTCACGCCGGCTTGCAGCGCCAGCGCCGATGCCGTACCGGCGGCCTCACCGAAAGCGATACAGTGCGGGATGAGGTTGAACCACTCCTGGACATGCTCGTCCGAGGAGAAAGCCCGGCAGGCCACTAGCAGGTTGTCCACGTTCTTCGGCAGCAGACAACGGTACGGTATATACATGAGCGGATGGTCCAGCGATTCCTGGCCGCGGTCGAGGTCCGGGAAGATGGCGATGGTGTCCTCGAACGGCTCGTTGTTGGCCATGTCCTCTTTGGTGAGCCTGTATTCGCCAATCAGTCGCCGACTGCTCCGGGTGCCCAGCTGCGGGCCGGAAAGGACAATAAAGCTCTTTTCGAAACCTGGCATGTTCTCTTTGAAGAATTCATATGTCTTGATCATCTTCTTACGACCTTCGAACTCGACGCGGGTAAGCTCTTCTACATCCACCTGGCTCTTATTGGGGAAGCGGTTGTGGAACCAGACGACAGCGTCCTGGTTGGGAAGGTTGCTGGGCATAAAGCCTCCCTGACCGCCAGCTTCCATAGCTTTACGGTTTAGTTCCATGAACTCCTTTGGGTTATTCATGCGGAAATCCATCGCCTTTTTCAGGTCGACGCCATCCACCCAGAATATCAGGGCCAGATTGGCGATGCGGAAGTTGGGGGGAATGTTGTCTTCGAACTCGATTCCGGCATAGGGGAGAAGGTCGCCGTCACCGGTGGCGTCGATGACTACCTTGCCCAGTACGGCCTGCCGTCCGGACTTGCTTTCGAAGATGACCCCCTTGCACTCGTTGCCTTCCATGATGGGCTCGGTGCCCCACGAGTGGAGGTAAGTCTTGACGCCGGCCTCTTCCACCATGTCGTTGAGGATGACCTTGGATATTTCGGCATCGATGATGGCGGCATAGATTACCCTGTCCAGCCGTGTCATGAAGAAACTGCGGTCGAAATAATACCTGACAATTTCTTTATCATCCGAGCCCCAGTGTTCCTTTTTCGGGTAATCGACGGCATCCCTGACCTCGAGCCTGTCTATCCATTCCTGAGTAAGACCGATTATCTGCTGTTTGCCGTGAACATCGGTCAGGAGAGGTATAATGGTAACCAGGCCGCCGGTGCCCATACCTCCGAGGTATCCGTATCTCTCGATGAGTACCGTATCGGCGCCGTTTCTGGCGGCTGATACGGCGGCTCCAATGCCTCCGGGACCCCCGCCGACTACGACAACATCCGCTTCGCGGGCGACCCTGGTTTCTCTTGCGGCTTCTTTAATCGTTTTCACTGCTGCCTCCCGTGTTAAACATAGGATTATTATCGTTTAATAAAGTGGTGATAATCAAAAGCATATAAGATACTCAGGTTTGATGTCAAATTCTGAAAAGCGACTAAAATCACATACGGCAGGAGCCCTCGCGGGCTACGCTGTATGTGTAGGAGCAGTCAGTTCCTGGAGGCTTCAGGCGGATTCCTGCGATGTTGTCACCGCCAACTTCGCTAAATCTACCAGCAGTTTTATCACCCTGACCAGCAGACTGATTCCAAGGCCTACGGCAATACAGATTAAGACTACCGTAACGGCGATATGCGTGGCCGCGGCGGCTACAGAGTTGGGTATGACATCGAAGTCGAAAGGGAAAACGGTGACCAGGGTGATAACCGTGGCCAGTCCGAACCCATCGATGATGATATGAATCGCCTGCCGGAGGAATTTCCTGTCCACAGCAATGAGAACGATATGACCTATTATTGATATTACCAGGGTAGTCGTTAGAATCGGCAGCCACAGGCCGATTTCGCTGGTAAAGAACGGGTACCTCGTCCAGGTGACCACGCCGCCCACCGTGTCGGCATTATAGTAGGCTGCGTATTCATGAAAGAAGTTGAAGAATACCAGCAGGATGATGCTCCAGGCAATGGCAAAGGCCGATACCGTAATACGGCCCTCCCTCTTATTCTTAAAAAAATTGTCTACTTTTTTCTCGATTCGTTCGTCTAAATCGACGGATGCGGGTGGTGCTTCTTCTTTCTTTTCCGGGGGGGCCGGGGGCTTTTGATAGTCGGGGATTTTGCCTGACGAGGTTACCATCCTCTCGGCGATGTCACCGGCCCAGGCTACCTTGAAGCGTTCGCCGTTGTAGGCCTTGACCATGAGGACTATCCAAAGGACGAACCCGATGATGCCGATGATGCTGGAAAAGACCGGCCCGATGAAGGGTATCCAGCCGAGAATCATTCCGGCGACGAACAGGGTGCCGAAAGTAACGATAGATTGCGCGGCATGAAAGCGTATCCAGTTGTTTTTCTGTTCCAGGATGAAGAATATGATGCCGGTGATCCACCCGCCGATATAGCAGAGCAGTCCGGCGACATTCGGAGCCATATTTACGCTGCTCTCCTGGGGTATTTTATGTCTCTCCTTCTCCAGTTGTTCCCTGGCTTCCATTCTCGCTTTTTCTTCTTCGTAGATTTTTTGCCTTTCTTCCGGTGATAATTCCACAGTCAAAGCCTCCATTACGGGACTATTCAGGTATATCGGCATGATTATACACCAAAGCGGTGTTCCGGTAAATACCCCATTTATAGCAAACCGGGAACTTGCCTTGCTTCAACCGTTTTCGAATCATTCCTCGAACTTCTTCTCGGTATCGTCAGGCGGCAGGCCGTCCTCGTCCCAGCCGCGCTCCCGGTAGTACAGAGAGAGAAGATTCTGGAAAGCGTCTTTATCAACCACCTTACCGGCATTGGGGCCGGTAAGCGGCGGACTGGAATGCACCTTGTAGGGCAGGCTGTCATCCTTGCGACTGACCCCCAGCTTGACATTTATCAGGCGGGTCAGATCGTAGACATCGCTGGACAGCGCCAGGAGCTGCTCCAGGGTCAGCTCGTTTCCCGTGACATACCTGTAAAAATTTTCGTAGTGTCTTTCGTTAAGGCCGAGTTCAATCCAGGGCAGGCGGCAGACACCCAGCATGTCGAACAGGGGACGCAGCGTCTGGTGATATATCACCGTTTTTACCCTTTCGTCGTCGGTCCAGCCCTGCCCTTCCTCCATCTCCCGGGCGATGGTCCATGCCCGCGTGTGGTGGGCGCCTATGTCCGAGGTCGCGTAGGCCAGCGCCATGGAGCTGCCGGCACGGCTGTCATAGGCCGACTGCTCAAGGCCTTTTACTTCGAGGATGAGTTTATCCATTTCCGGCCACTTCTCGACGATGCGGCGCGCCCCGTCCGCGATGATATCGCCGATACCCTCCCGGTAAGCAATCAGGCGTATCAGTTTCAGAATGGCGTCATCGTCGCCCCAGGTGATGTCGCGTCCGTCAAGGTCGGCCAGGGATATGATTCCCTTCTCGTAGCCTTCGATAACGGCGCCGATAAGGTTGCCCGCGGAAATCGTGTCCAACCCCAGTTCGTCGCAGAGTTGATTCGCCGAAAGCACCGCCGCGAAGTCGTCAACGCCCACGTTGGAGCCGAGCATGGCGCAGGACTCGTATTCCGGCCCTTCGACCACCGTTCCGGCGTATTTCCCGCTCTTGACAAGGCAGATGTTGCCGCAGCACATGGAGCAGGCGAAACAGGCGCTGTCGCCTATCTTGAAATCGGAGAGCATCGTCTCACCGTTAATCTGGTCGTACCTGGCGAAGACGCTGTCCCTGAAGTTATAGGTCGGCAGGATGCCCTTTTCGTTAGCGTACTCGATGACGTTCATCAGGCCCTGCTGCTGCCACTGCTGGAAGTACTTGTGTTCCCTCAGGTAGCCGAAGGCCTTATTTGCCTCCGCCATCAGTCCGTTGATATCGTGAACGGGCAGGTCCTCGTGTCCCCGCACGATAATCGCCTTGAGGTTCTTGGAGCCCATAATGGCACCGAATCCCGTCCGGCCGGCATTACGCCCCCAGTCGGCATTGACGCAGGCGTATTTTACTAAATTCTCGCCGGCTGGGCCTATAGTGGCGATGTGCGCCGTCTGGATATCCAGCTTTTCCCGGATAATCCCTTCGGCTTCCAGCGAGGTCTTTCCTTTCAGTTCCGGCATGGGAATAATCTCTGTCTCATGGTTATCGATGACGAGGACGGAAAGCTCCGGAGCTTTACCCGTGATGGACAGGATATCGATTCCCGACTGCCGAAGCTCCACGCCGAAGCCGCCGCCGATAGACGAATCGCCGTAGAGTCCGGTGGCCGGCGATATGGCCACGAACGAGTTTTTGCCCGACGACGGCAGGTAAACGCCGGTCAGGGGGCCGGGGGCAATGACCACGAGATTATTCTCGCCCAAAGGGTCTATCTTGAAATTATGTTTCCTAAGATTGTCCCAGACCAGCTTGGCGCCGAAGCCGCGCCCGCCGATATACTTTTCCAGGAAAGCGTCCGATAGTTCCCGGTACTCAGCGCTGCCCTTCGTAAGGTCTACGGACAGGTGTTTCTTGAAATAGCCGCTCTTGATGCTCATAGCTCTTCCTTGCCTATCTCGGCATAGCGGATGGTCTTCTTTTCACCCTTCTCGTAGAACTCTATTTCACGCATCTGGGTATAGCTGAGGATGTTGTTAAGTCGCTTGGTCTCACCGAGGGCATGCTCCGGTATCAGCCTGAGGGCTCCCAGGGGGCAGTACTTCACGCATTCCGGCTCGCCGCCGCACATATCGCACTTGATGGGCAGGTCGCAGTCTTCATGGGCGTAGATAGCCCCGAAGGGGCAGGCCTCTATGCATTTGAAACAGGAAATGCAGGCCTCTTCATCGAGACGCACGATACCGTCGACCCTTCGCAACGCATCGGTGGGGCATACCTGCGCGCAGGCCGGCACTTTACACTGGCCGCAGACAACCGGCATCCTCAATACCGGATGGGGGTAGGCGTTAATGACCCTTATCGCCGCCTTCTTCGGGTTGTTCACCCCGAAGTGCTTGATAGCGCATACCAGCTCGCATATTCTACAGTCGGAACACTGCTCGGGAATCACCGTAAGCTTCTTCGACATGCTGAAGTCCTCCTCAGGGCTCGTAGTATCATTATAGCACGTCAGGCGTAGATTTATCTCCATCAGCCCGGTCGCTTAACTTCTGGCGACAGCGATTGAACTTTGCTATATTATTAAGTTATATTAGTTTCATAAAAGGGGGGCGTTTGCGGAAAGGAGCGATAGAGTGGCCATAGATAATCAGGAGCTTATCAGGATGTACCGGACGATGCTGACCATCCGGCGCTTTGAGGAAAGGGCGTCAAAAGAATTCAGAGGTGGCAGCGGGACCGTTCCCGGTCTGGTGCACTCCTATATCGGGCAGGAAGCCATCGCCGTCGGCGTCTGCTTCAACCTGCGGCTCGACGACCGCATTGTCAGCAATCACCGGGGTCACGGGCACCTTATCTCCAAGGGGGCCGATGTCCGGCGGATGATGGCCGAAATATTCGGGAAAAAGACCGGCTACTGCAAGGGGAAAGGTGGCTCGATGCACATCGCCGACTTCGATATCGGGATTCTGGGGGCCAACGGCATCGTGGCCGCGGGACTCCCCATCGCCACCGGGGCGGCATTGGCGGCGCACCTGGAAGGCGGGGATAAAATCGTCGCGGTGTTCTTCGGCGACGGTGCCACCCAGGAGGGAGAATTTCACGAATCGATGAATCTGGCTTCGATATGGAAACTACCCATCGTATTCGTCTGCGAGAACAACCAGTACGCGGTTAATACGCATTACAAGTATGCCGTTGCCGGAGGCAGCAT
>JAUWZF010000248.1 GCA_030615475.1 Dehalococcoidales bacterium
CTCGGTGGTGGTCAGCATCTTCGTTAATCCCACCCAGTTCGGCCCCAGGGAAGACTTTAAAAACTATCCGCGCGACACCAAGCGCGACCTGGCGTTGCTGGAGCCGATTACCGATATCGTCTTTATACCCGCGACTGCTGAGATGTATCCTGAGAGTTGCGACTCGTGGGTGGAGGTCGGCACGATTACGGAGAGGCTGGAAGGGGCTTCCCGACCCGGCCACTTCCGCGGCGTGAGTACCGTCGTCGCCAAGCTGTTCAATATCGTCCAGCCGACGAAAGCTTACTTCGGGCAGAAGGACGCCCAGCAATTGGTGGTTATCAAAAAGATGGTGGCCGACCTTAATATGAACCTGGAAGTGGTCGCCTGTCCCACGGCACGCGAGCCGGACGGCCTGGCAATGAGCAGTCGCAATACCCACCTCAACCGCGAGCAGCGGCAGGCGGCCACCGTTATCTACCGGGCGCTGGTGCTGGCCGAGAAGCGCTGGTCGCAGGGGGAAAAGGACGCCGGCGCCATGCGCCGCGAGATTACCGAGCTAATCAACATGGAGTCTCTGGCGAAAATAGACTATATCAGCATCGCCGATGCCGGGACGATGAAAGATATGCTGCACAATATAAAGCCCCCGGTGCTGGTGTCCCTGGCGGTGAAGATAGGCAAGACGCGGCTGATTGATAACGTGGTGCTGGAATAAAGAGCCGCGGACTGAAAATCTAATTATCTGTCATAGTCGGGCTTCAGCCTGAAGGCTTGACCCGACTATCCAGAACCCCTCCCCTCCCACCATTCTGAGATATCTATTCCCACCCAGGCCGCCCTCGCGGCACCAATGGCTTATCCCGTGAGTTGATGACCTGTTATCCTCAGGGGTGTTTAAAAGGGGCGAAGCCCCTCTTCCTTATTTCCCCCTCTCCTTCATACTACCTCGTAAGGAGAGGGGGAAAAAGGGGGTGAGGTCAAGAAATAACCCAACACTTTCTTGACTGCAATCCTAATCTCAAGTAAAATATAGCGTAATCGCCGAGGTAGCTCAGTTGGTAGAGCAGCGGACTGAAAATCCGCGTGTCGTCAGTTCGATTCTGACCCTCGGCACCATGACTAAAGCGGGCGGAAGTAGTTCAGTGGTAGAACGTCTCCTTGCCAAGGAGAAGGTCGCGAGTTCGAATCTCGTCTTCCGCTCCATTTCTTTTGCTCTTTTCTATACTTTACTTTGTTGAAAAATAATGGAGGGTGAGGTAGAAACGGATTGCTTCGCCCTTCCACCGAAGGACTCGCAATGACGGTTATTTATCCCACTTCTCTATTTCCACCAGGCACGAGTTCGGCGCCATGCCGGGAGCGTTCTTGGAAAGCATCCTGCTCGGCGTCAGGATATTAACGCAGCCGCCTTTGTCGATGCTGTTCGGATTCCCCGGCTCCAGGGGGTCGTACTTGCCGGAGCCGTAGTACGAGTGCACCACCCCCGACCTCATCCTCTCGGTAACCTCGGCGATGCAGAGCACGGCACCGCGGTCGTTGTAAATTTTAACGATATCGCCGTTCCTGATGCCTCTGGCGGCGGCGTCCGAGGGGTGAATACGCACCGGGTGCCAGTAATAGCTGCTCTTAAGGATGCGGTGTCCCGGAATCTCTCCCAGCCATGATGTATTGGCATCATGGTGCGTGTGGAAGGAGTACCTGGGGTGGGGCGTGATAAGCTGGAGGGGGTATTGCTGAGCCATCTCCGAGTTATAACCTTCCCAGCTGGGGATATAGCGGGGTAGCGGCGGCCTTTCCTCGTCGTCGGGGAGGTGTTTCAATAAACTCTGAGAGACGAATTCTATCTTGCCGCTGTATGTTCCCAGTTCCTTACCCTTTTCCGTATTCCTCTTGGGGTTAAAGTGGTCGGGCGTATCGCACTCCCGTCCCTCGTAGAACCAGCGCAGGCCGGGCGTCGGCTGATAGTCCTCCGGCATGGGCACAATGAAGTAACCCTTCTTCTTAAACTCTTCGAAGGACAAGTATCGCGGCAGGTCTGAGTGGTTGAAGACCTTCTCTATCCAGTCCTCATCGGAGTTGCCCTCGGTGTACTCCTCTTTGATGCCCAGTCTTTCGGCAAGCTCCGTGAATATCTGGTAGTCGGACTTCGACTCGTACAGCGGCTCGATGCACTTATGCTGGTAGACGATAACCCTGTGGTTACAGGCGTTAGAGCCGTGATGGGTATAGCCGCCGGTATTGGCCCACTCGCCGATGTCGTAACGCTCGAAGTTGGTGCAAGCCGGCAGGATAATATCGGCCAGTCCGGTTTCCGTGCACCACCAGCAGTCCTGGTTAACGACGAACTCCAGCTTGGGGCTCTGGTACATTTTCACAAAGCGGTTGGTGCCGGTCATCGTACCGAGGAAGGAGCCTCCGTAGCGGTAAAACATCCTGACCTCCGAGCAGCCGGGGGCCGGGTAAGTATACGGGACGAACTGCTGCTCCAGCGACTGGCCGCAGAAGGTCTCACCGAGCCATTGAATTGGAGGATTAAGGATAGCCTCCGGGATGAGCAGGCGGTAAATGCGCTGCTTTACCGGGTTCTCCGCCCGGTTTCTGGCGAATTCGTTAAGGAAGTTCGGCCCGAAGGAGCTGTACCCCGGGAAATAGAAGTCGGCGTTATAGGGC
>JAUWZF010000149.1 GCA_030615475.1 Dehalococcoidales bacterium
GTATGTCTCTCGTGGCGTATACCGACGGAAATCGTCGGGGGCTCACCCCCGGTGATACCGCACCAGGCAAAGGTGGCGAAGTTGGGTTTGCCGTCGACCATAGCTCCCACCAGAACGGCGGGAGTGGGGAAGAGTAACGGCTGCGGGCCGAGTTCTTTTTTAGTCATTGTCCGTCTCCTCGCTAAATTGCGCAATGACGACCTGCCCCAGAGAGATACCGCCGTCGTTGCAGGGCACCTGCCGGTGAGTATATACCTCAAGCCCGGCGGACTCAAGCAATGACACCGTATTTCTCAGCAGTAATCGATTCGGGAATACCCCGCCGCTCAGCGCCACCCCGGTGATACCGGTCTTGGGTGAGATTTTCTGGCACATCTCCGATATCATTTGAGCTACCGTGTTATGGAACCGGGCGGCGATTCTGGCTCGGGGTGTGCGGTTGTGTAAGTCGTTCAGTATTGCGGCGAACAAATCGTGAACCTTGATGATGCTGGTATCCTCCCGCTTACTTAAGGAGAACGGATAGCGGGCGGACTCGTTAACGGCTTCGCCGGCGAGTATCTCGAGGTCGATGGCCGCCTGGGCTTCGTATTCGATAACGCCCCTGACGCCCATAAGGGCGGATACGGCATCGAAGAGTCGGCCCATACTTGAGGTCAGCGGCGCGTTGATGCTGTTTTCTATCAGGCTCTTGATAATATCGATTTCCCCGGGGTCGATATTTTTCAGGAAGGGAAGGTGCCGGTCTAAATTAATGCCGAGCGATAGCAGATAGCCGATGGCCGTTCGGTACGGCTTTTTGATGGCCAGGGCGCCGCCGGGCAGCGGCAGGTTTTCTATATATGCCATTCGGGTGAATTGACTATAATCGGCTACCATGAATTCGCTGCCCCAGATATGGCCGTCGGTGCCGTAGCCGGTGCCGTCGAAAGACACCCCGATGACCGGCCCCTCCAGTCCGTTGTCCGCCATACAGCTGGCGATGTGGGCGTGGTGGTGTTGCACCGGAACGAGCTTTATCCTATCCCTGGCGGCCCGTTCTTTAGCGTATTTGGTCGGCAGGTACTCCGGGTGCATATCGTGGGCGATGATTTCCGGCCCTATTCTGAATATTCGTTGATAAAGCGCTATGGCATTAATAAAATGCTCCAGAGTTTCCAGGTTTTCCATGTCGCCGATGTGCTGGCTGACAAAGGCGAAGTTGTCCCGCGTCAGGCAGAAGGTGTTCTTCTCCTCGGCGCCGCAGCCAAGTATCTGTTTACTCTGGTAATTGAGGTGGATGGGGTAGGGGGCGTAGCCGCGGGCGCGCCGCACGAATTGGGGAGCGTCCCTCTCTACTATCATGACGCTGTCGTCATAGCGGGCATAGATGTCCCGATTGTGCATCAAAAAGTAATCGGTGATGCCTCCGAGCCTCCGCAGCGCCTCGTCGTTGTCCTTGGCGATGGGCTCCTCGCTGATATTGCCGCTGGTCATAACCAGGGGCAGGCCGGTCTCCCGCAGCAGGAGGTGGTGCAGTGGCGTATAGGGGAGCATCACGCCGAGATAGTCCAGGCCGGGCGCCACGACTCTGGTTACCGTGGACTTGGCCTTCCATTTCATCAGGACGATGGGACTGCCGGGGGAAATAAGTAACTTCTCTTCTTCATCGTTTACTTCGCAGTGCCGCCTGACTTCTTCCAGGGATGCCACCATTATGGCCAGGGGCTTGGCGGGCCGGTTCTTTCGCTGGCGCAGTCGGTTTACCGCCGTCTGGCTGGTAGCGTTGCCGGCCAGCAGAAAGCCCCCCAGCCCCTTCACCGCGATTATTTTACCCTCTTTTAACAGCCCGCTCGTCTTAGCGATTACATCGTCGCAGGTTATTTTATTACCTTCGGCATCCACCAGTTCCAGTTGCGGCCCGCACACCGGGCAGGCATTGGGCTGGGCGTGGAAACGGCGGTCGAGCGGGTCGTCGTATTCCCTCTGGCATTCCGGGCACATCCTGAATATTTTCATGGTCGTCTTGGGGCGGTCGTAAGGGATATCGTCGATTATCGTAAAGCGGGGACCGCAGTTGGTGCAGTTGGTAAAGGGATAGCGGTAGCGCCGGTCTTTAGGGTCAAAGATTTCCCGCAGGCAGTCCGGGCAGGTGGCGATGTCCGGTGAGACGAGCTGGTACTTGCCTTCCTCGGCGATGCTGTGGCGGATTTCGAATTTCTCGTAGTTCTCAGGTGTACCTAATCTTACGGCGATATCCTCTATGTGAGATAACGGCGGCGCGTGTTCGCGCAGTCCCCGCAGGAATCGCTCGATGCCCCTGGCCTCCCCCTCCACCTCAATCCTGACATCCTCCGAGGTATTGCATACCCAGCCCCTGAGGTCGTGCCTGGTGGCGAGTTGATAGATAAAGGGTCGGAAGCCGACGCCCTGCACCACCCCCCTGACGCTGATATGAACGAGACTGATAATCGGTATTTTTGCCATGCTACCTGTTTTTCTTGCCTTTTACGGCGGATTCCAGCCAGGCGAACCAAGCTTCCATCCCCACGCCGGTCTTGCAGGAGACGGAGAAGATGATAACGTCGGGATTCAGCCCGGCGACTGTTTTCTTAAAGCCGTCGACGTTAAAGTCGAGGTGCGGCTGAAGGTCGATTTTATTGAGGAGCACCACGTCGCTGTCGGCGAACATGGCCGGGTATTTGTACGGCTTATCGTCGCCCTCGGGCAGACTGGAAATCATGACGCGCTTATCCTCACCCAGCACGAAGGCATTGGGGCAGATGAGGTTGCCGACGTTCTCGATGAACAGCAAATCGGTATCTTCCAGGGGCAGGCCGTTGAGAGCGCTTTCGACCATGTTGGCGTCGAGGTGGCAGCCGCCGGCGGTATTGATTTGGACGACGGGTATGCCCATCTCGTTGATTTTATCGGCATCCATGCTGGAAGCGACATCTCCTTCGATTACCGCAATCTTTACTTTCTCTTTCATGTGTTTTATCGTGCTCAGGATGAGGCTGGTCTTGCCCGCGCCCGGCGACGACATGATATTTATGGTCAGGACGCCGCGACTGTCCAGCCGGCTTTTATTGGCCCTGGCTTTTTCCTCGTTAGCGCCGAGGATATCCTCGCCCACGGTTATCACTTTTACTGTCATTTACTCCACCTCGATACTTTCCATATAGCATTCCCGCCCCGACACTATCTCGATGCTCGCCTCGTGACATTCGGGGCAGGCCCAGTTATGGTCGCTGGGAGTGAACACGTTACCGCATTTATGGCAGCGCACCTGGGTCGGCTTAATTTCGAAAGCAAGCTCGGCACCCCTGGCGATGGTGTCCTTGCTGAGGAAACCGAAGTAGAATTTCACGCACTCGCCGACGACGCCCGATAGTTCGCCCACTACCAGGTTAATGCGGATAACCTTACTGGCCTTGGCTTCATTTGCCTTCTCCAGCGCCATGGACAACATGCTTTCCGTAATACTGAATTCATGCATTTTGTTACGGGTGCTGCTAAAGCGGGACAGGGTGCACTATTAACATTATAGAGCAGTATGTGGAGGCGGGCAAATGGGAGTGTTAATTAGGCCCCCCCACCCCTTGTTGATATCTTTTCCCACCCTTGCCGCCCGGTATCATTTCCTGCGTATTTCTCAGAGTCATCCCGCCACAATAGGGGAGTGCGCAGCGAGAAGGGGCGCAAGCCCCCTCTCAAAACCCCTCCCCCTCTCCAGCCAAGAAGAACCCTAACTTTCTACAAGCCTCAGGCTGGAGAGGGGGATTAAGGGGGTGAAGTAAAGCCATTGGTTACATAATGATAAAAATCTCAACTTCAAAATTTACTTCCGCCCCCTACTGTGCTATAATTTGCCTTGAAAACCAATAATATAAAGTGGAAGAGGTAAAACTTGGAAAAAGAGAAGAAGACGGAAATTATCGGTAAATATCAGGCTCGTGAAGGCGATACCGGCTCGACCGAGGTTCAGGTAGCGCTGCTTACCGAGAGGATAGTTCAGTTAACAACGCATATGGCGGCCAACCGTCACGACTATCATACCCAGCGGGGCTTGCTCAAGCTTGTCGGGCAGAGGCGAAGGCTTTTAGCTTATCTCAGCCGGGAGGACGTAGGGCGTTATAATCA
>JAUWZF010000120.1 GCA_030615475.1 Dehalococcoidales bacterium
ATTCAAGCTCAGCCCTGAAATCATAGGGTAAGCTCACGTCGATGGGCGACCCCATGTACAAGGGGTAGACGACCAGATCCCTGTTGAAATCCACCTTGCCATGCATCGCACGCATGAGCGCCGCAGAGTCACGAATGTCCACGTCCTCTTCAACTACCATTAAAATATTGAAGGGATGACCGGCGAACTTCGAGCCCCATATAGCCGCGGCTATTTGCCTTGGCTGTCCCTGATATGTTTTATGAATCTTCACCGCGGTTATCGGCCCTGACGTAATATCAAGCACTCCGGGAATTTCGGCGGCTTCCAGGATATTCCAGAGTACCACCGACATCATAGTACTGACCGATGCCCTTATCTCGGTAATGCCTTCTTTAGTACCCACCAGAGAGCCCCGGTAAATGGGATCGTTTCTATAGGTGATGCAGCTAACTTCCACCACGGGCCTCTTCCTCGCTTCCCCGTAGAATCCCGACCCCTCGCCGAAAGGCCCTTCAATTTCGTAAGTGCTCGGATCGGGGGACATAGTGCCTTCCACCACTATTTCAGCGGAAGCGGGCACTTCTATATCGGAGGTCTCACACTTGACAAGTTCCACGGGCTCTTGCCTCAGTGCCCCGGCCAGCTCATACTCGGGCCCGATAACAGGACTGCCGGCGGTAACTATTAAAGTGGGGTCCCAGCCGTATACAAAGGCCACGGGCATGGGTTTTCCCATCTCCCGGTACTTGCTGTAAGTGATACCCCAGTCCTTCATGGGCATTAACAGCACGCCTATCTTGTTCTTACTCAATATCGTGCCCCGGTAAACACCTGCATTGTTCTGCCCGGTATCGGGGTCCCTGGTGACGGTAGCATTAAACGTGTTGATATAGCGCCCGTTATCAAGCGGGTGCCACTTGGGAACCGGTAGCTGGAAAAGGTCTACGTCTTCACCCTTAACGATATTTTCCTTGACCGGCCCCGTTTTGACCCTCACCGGCTCCAGCGGTTTCTTCATCCTCTTTCTAATTGTCCGAACAGTCTCTGCAGGGGATGTATCTTTGGGCAGGCCGAGCATGAGGTTGACCCGGGAGCGTGTTCCCAGGCCATTGGTAAAAAGCTTTCTGGAAAGCGTAGTTTCGTGGTCCTTGATATTCTCAAATAGAAGCGCCGGGCCTTCTTGCACATATATCTTTCTTATGATTTGGGATATCTCGTCATCCCAATCCACCCTTGTTGTTACCCTCTTTAACTCACCCTCAGCATCCAGCTGGGCCATCCAGGCTCGCAAATCTCTATCTGGCATTATTCTCCCTCCAAATATAGTTGATATTAGAATCTTAACCCGTTGAGCATTTATTTGTATACGCCGTATTCCTTGGTGAAGTCAATCATGGCCTTGAGGTTTTCGGGCTTAACCTCATCTATGGCGCTTCTCGGGGCCATAATGAAGCCTCCCCCTTTGCCGGCAACGTCAATGAGCTTTTTACAGTAATCCTTTACATCCTGAGGGTTACCTGTCTGTAACAATGAGGGCGGGACATTTCCCATGATGCACAGGTGGTTGCCCAGTATCTCCTTAACCTTTAGAATATCCGAATCGTCAAAATACCCGAGGACCTTACCTCCGGGTAATTCAAGAAGATACTCCAGGCGTGAATTGTAGTTACCTTCGAAGAAGGGACAGGGTGTTAACCCCGCATCTATTAATCCCATCATGAGCCCTTTCAGGGTGGGCCAGTAGAATGTCTCGAACTGCTTTAGCGACATGAACCCATCTGCCCCCCTGTGTAGGGGAATAAAAACCCTGTGACCTCCACTCATCTTCGCCATGGTAATCGCCAGTCCGAGCATGATGGGCAACAGCTTCTCACAAATTTTAAGACACTTTTCGGGTTGTCGGAACATATCCAGCATAGACCCGCGCATGCCTCTTAACCGGTCCGAAACGACATCAAATGGTGCGAACGTAGCCGCGTGGCTGAAGGCCGGAAAACCCAGCTGTTTCAGTTCCTGCCCTAACGAACCTATTGCTGCGTTCCGCTTTAATACCTCCTGCCTGGCTTTTGATAAGGACTCGATAGCTTTCTCGAATCCAGGCATACCAAGTAACATTGTGGGTGAAAATAACAGGATACTCAGGTCAGGGAGTCTCTGGAAAGACTCCAGGCTGCCGTATATACGCGGTAAATAGGTACGCAGGATAAAGCCGGTAGGGTCATCTAGATACGCGTCGTATTCGTCGGCTTTCATATATTCACCTTCGACGAACTGATGGGTATGATGAGGCGATGTCCCATGGCCGGGCCACACCATTTGCTTAAAGTCAAGAGCTTCAAGGGCTTTTCCCGAGTCAGGTCCCATAGCAGTGCACGCATCCGGCTCGAAATCCACGACAGTCTTTATAGACGCCTCTTTCCATTTTGCCGGGTTGTAATACGCGTCCGTGCAGGTTACCCCGGCATACTTTGCCGGGAAATAGCCTAAAGAAAGCGCGATTGGGACTCTATCCGGTACTTTCAACTGTATAGCGTCCTCTACTCTCTTCACTCTTTCCTCATACAACTGCTGAAGTGTCTTACCCATTCTATTTGCCTCCTGCCCTTTCTTTAGCAAACAATCCCCCTGATATTACGACGTCCGGGATAAAATACTCTCCATTGGTAAGACGACTTGCTACATCACCTTTGTCAGAATATTACATGCGTGACGCCTAGCTGTCAATTCTCCGCCCCAGAACTCCGCAGCCTCCACCCGAAAGGAAGCGGATGATTCAAGATATTGATTAAGCAACGACGAAGGGAATATAATCTGTTACGACCGCGTGTAAAATTCTTAAACTATGGAGGAGGATGAGAGAAAATGCCTGAAATCAACTATGAAAAGTATTTCGTAAAGAAACCCGTTTACGAGGTAATACCTTACGAAGAAGTTAAGGGTCGTCACCCCTCAATGACAGTAATGAGTAACAACCTGGTACCGGATTGTAACAACTATGTCGAAATCGGCTGGGTTATCGATATGCCGGACCCGCCCACCCATATTTACGAGCATGTCCATGATTACGACGAGATAGTGATACACATGGGCGCCGACCCTGATAATCGTGAGGAACTTGGTGCGGAAATAGAGTTCGTGGTAGGCGGTCAACCACTCACCATCAACAAAACTTCAGCGGTTTTCGTGCCCAGGGGCGTCAAGCACGGACCACTGACCTGGAAGCGTTTCGACAAGCCGCACATAGAGATGGCTATCATGGTTGGTGCCGGTACCCTGGCCGAAGCCGACCCCGGCGGACACAGAGAAAAAGGAAAGGAGAAATAATAAAAATGGCTAACTGGGACGAGAAATACTTTGTTACGGATTTAAAAGAAACCATAATTGAAGCTGACTGGACGCCGACATTTACAGACAATGAAGCCATGCGCTTGATTTCCCTGGACAGCGATGTCCGCAAAGGGGCCTTCTACATGGAAACGGCCTGGTACTGGCCCGGCAAATGGCCCGCGTCTAAAGGCGAAGAAGGCGTCGTAGGAGAGCACGTGCACGACTATGATGAGGCCATCGCTTATATCGGCACCAACCCGGATGACCCATACGATCTGGGCGGCGAGGTCGAGCTATGGATAGACGGCAAGCAGAATATTCTTGATAGAAGCTTTATCGCTTTTGTCCCGGCGGGAATAAAGCACTGCCCGCTCAAAATCAGAAGGGTGGACAGGCCGATTTTCCACTTTACCTCCGGTATGTCCAGAACCTACACATAGTAAATAATTGTATATCCGTTGTTTTTTAGGTTACTATAGTGTATTGTAAATTTGGTTCGGGTTAGCCGAACCGGACATCACACGCATGACTAGCTAATGTCGTTATCAATTCAGACCAATCAGACTTCGGGAACAGATATGACCGCAACCGTGGAGCGAGCGCCAAAACAAGTGTACAGGTGTGATGGAGAGCAGTAAGTCAGGTAGTCCGAGAAGAGGGAAAAACGGACGCTCCGGCATGAGCCGGAGGACCTTTATTAAAATAACGGCGCTCGCCGGAGCCACGGTCGCCGCCAGCCGCTTATTGAGTAACCCCGCCCTGGGTTCTATCGTTTCTTCTCCGGAGTTGCCCGAGGGCGAGGGCGTTATCACCGAGAAGTGGGTCCCCACTTCCTGCCTGAATTGCGCTACCCGCTGTGCTACTAGAGTGAGGGTGGTCAACGGCCGGGCGGTGAAGGTAGCCGGTAACCCCTTATCTCAGGTCTCCGAGGGGGGAAACTGCGCCCGCGCTAACGTTGGCCTTCAGGTACTTTATGACCCGGGTCGGGTCACCACACCCCTGAAAAGGACTAATCCCGCCAAAGGCAGAGGGATAGACCCCGGTTGGACTGAAATATCCTGGAAGCAGGCACTGAATGAGGTCAGTGAGAACCTGAAAGCGCTCAGAGGGAAGGGGCAACCGGAAAGACTGCTGCTTCTCTGCGGACTGAACACCGTCAGTGACGAGGATATCATCCGCCGCTTTGGCGATGCTTACGGCACGCCCAATGTCATCTCCGCAGACGGTCTCAACAACGAAGCGGACAAAGCCGGCGAGTGGATGGCGGACGGTCACTACACGCAGAGCGCCTATGACCTCGACCATACCAACTACATTCTCTCGTTCGGGGCGAGCATCCTGGAATCGTACAAACCGCTGGCGCGGAGCCTGAGAATGTGGGGTAAAATCCGGCAGGAAAGGCCGAACCGTGCCAGAGTAGTGGT
>JAUWZF010000213.1 GCA_030615475.1 Dehalococcoidales bacterium
GCGTTATCGCCCCCGGAAAAACGCACCACGTACCTGGCTTTCCCCGCCAGCATGTCGACAATCTTACCTTTACCCTCATCTCCCCATTGGGCTCCGATTACAGCAGCGACTGGCATAGTTTCCTCCGTTCGCAAAAAAATCCAGAATATATTCTACTACCAAAGACGCAGGATGTCTATCTTTTTTACGTTTGTCATGAAAAAAAATTAATACCGGCAATTAGTTTCTTGTCTGCCGCCAGGCATAATACAGCCTCTGCCCGGCAGTAAAAAAGCTGAAGAAAGTGATAACGGCCAGGGCGGTGACCAGGGCGTAGTCAAATTGGCTCAGCAGCAGGCCCAGTGCCAGGACAATGACCCTTTCCGGCCGGGTAAACAGTCCCACTTTACATTCGATGCCCAGCCCTTCCATCTTGGCGCGGAGATAGCTGACCATCAGCGAGCCGAGCAGGGCAGTGCCGGCGAGTACACTCTCGGCGACCTGCTGTTCCCGTGCGAATACGGCCAGCAGGGCCAGCAGCACTATGGCCTCGGACAGGCGGTCGAGCGTGGAATCGAGAATGCCGCCGAAGCGGGTAACCCGATTGGTAACACGCGCCAGGGCCCCGTCCAGCATATCAAATAGTCCGGCGATAAGGACGACAAACCCGGCGGCGAAGAGGTGTTCGGTAACGACCAGTACCGCAGCACCGATGTTTATACAGAATCCAAGCCAGGTTACGGCATTCGGCGTTAGCGGAGTTCTGGCCAGGAGATTAACAATCGGTTGCGTGACGCAGTTAGATATGCTTTTACGGGTTTTTTCAAGTTTCGGCATTGCTCAGTGCTTTCCTGATGTTGCACCAATCTGTGGAGTATCTGCTTCCGGCCTTTTTATCCTGTCGAGTGTTTCAGCGTAGAAGTCCAGCATCCTCTTGGCGAGGAGTGACCAGTCGTACTGCATCGCCTTGGGTTTCCCCCTGGAGCCCATCTGCTGGCGTAGCTGCTCGTCGGTGCCGAGCTTGAGAATTGCGTCGGCCAGTTTTACCGAGTCCCTCGGTGGTACCGCTATTCCGTCGACGCCGTCGGTGAGCACGCTGGCATAACCGTCTATGGCCGAGGCGACAATCGGCTTGCCGGCAGCCATAGCCTCCAGCAGGACGATTCCGAAGCTTTCCCGTCCGGTAGCCGGAAAGCAGACAATATCCGCCGTCGTGTAGTACCTGGGTAAATCGCTGTAGGGTGCGTAGCCGGTAAAAATAACGTCCTTTAAACCGTTTTTACTGACTTGCTTTTCATACTTATTCCGCAGTCTTACGCCGGGCCCCACGGCAATCAGGCGGCAGTCGGGGACTTCCTGCTTGACCAGCCTGTAGGCCTTCAGCAAATAATCGAACCCCTTCCGTTTCTCAAACCGCCCGACAAATAGAAGGTTGAGTTTGCCGTCTTTGAATTTATCGATTGGCAATACGCGGCTGTTGAAGTGGTGGGTGTCAATCCCGTTGGGTATGATGGTGTAATCTGCGGGGAAGTATGTGTTTACATACCCCAGCGCTATCTTGGAAACGGCAATCCGGCCGTCGAGCTTGCGGAACCACCGGTCGAGGTACCACTTCATGATGGGTGAGAACATGGTGTACCAGGGTTTACCCCCGGAAGCATGAAACGTGCCGACCATCGGCGTGTATTTTAATCTCAGGACCGTGGTGCACAGGGTAGGCATTAAGGGTTCGTGGAGATGGCAGATATCGAATTTTTCCCGTTCGAATACCTCTTTTATCTGTGACTCCAGCCGTACGGACACGGTGATGCGGGCTATGGAGCCGCTGACCGGAACAGGGCGGGGCGTGCCGATGCGTATAAAACGGTCGCCCAGCGTGTAGGCTGCTTTCGAGGCCGGAGCGATAATCTTAACGTCGTGGCCCAGGCGGGTGAACTGCTGCTCAAGGCACGAGATGTGGTTGACGACGCCTCCGGGGTAACCGAAGTCGTAAGGTGATACCAGCGCTATCTTCATGGGTAGCTACTTGGTAGCCTCCTGCTTTTGTGGTTGTTTGGCTATGGCATCAAGCCGGGCGGTAGCCTTAATATAACCTTCTACCATCTTACGAGCCTCATCATCGGTGTACTGAATCGGCGGCGACTTCATGAAGTAGGCTGCCGGTGCCGTTAGCGCTCCTTTCAGTCCGTTATCCAGGGCCAGTTTGCAGCACCTGACGGCATCAATAACCACCCCGGCGGAGTTGGGGCTGTCCCACACTTCCATCTTCATTTCCAGGCTCAGGGGAACATCGCCGAAAGTGCGGCCTTCCATCCTGATGTGGCAGAACTTGCGGTCGTCGAGCCAGGGTACATAATCGCTTGGGCCGACATGTATGTCCCTTTCGTCCATTTTGTAGTCAAGCTGGGAAGTCACGGAATTAGTCTTGGATATCTTCTTGGATTCCAGTCTCTCCCGTTCCAGCATATTAAGAAAGTCCGTATTACCGCCGAAGTTAAGCTGGTAGGTATGCTCCAGCTTGACACCCCGGTCCCGGAAAAGCCGGGCCAGCAAGCGGTGCGTGATGGTGGCGCCCACCTGCGACTTGATGTCGTCGCCGATGACCGGCAGGCCCCTGTCGGAGAAGCGTTTCTGCCAGTATTTCTGATTGGCGATGAAAACGGGGATGCAATTGATAAAGCCGCAGCCGGCATCCAGTATCTGCTCGATATACCATTTGGTGGCTTCCTCGCTGCCCACGGGCAGGTAGTTGATGACGACATCGGTCTGGGTGTCTTTGAGAATTTGCACAATGTCGGCCGTCGGCCCCGGTGCCTTCTCTATTATCTGCGAGAGATATTTGCCCAGGCCGTCGTGGGTCATGCCCCGGTCGACCTTAACACCTGTTTCCGGCACGTCGCAGAACTTAATGGTGTTGTTCGGCTTGGTATAGATTGCCTGTGCCAGGTCCTTGCCGACCTTGTTTTTATCGATGTCAAAAGCCGCCACAAAATTGATGTCTCTAATGTGGTAGCCGCC
>JAUWZF010000101.1 GCA_030615475.1 Dehalococcoidales bacterium
AAGAAGCCATGCTGCGCACCGTCGGCTACGAGAACATCCTGAATGCCGAAATGAGGGTTATCGTTATGCCGGAAGGCAAAGACCCGGATGATGTTATCAGGGAAGATATAAAGGCTTGGCAGGAGATGGTGGATAAGGCGATGCCGTTACTTGACTACATGTTTGAAAAGACCACTGCAAATCTCGACTTGACCACCGCCAATGGCCAGAAGCAAGCAGGTGAAAAATTAGCACCTATTGTTGCAGATATAAAAGATACAATACGGTTGCCTCACTACATACAGAAACTAGCCTCACTGACAAGCAAAGATGTAAACACAATTAAGGCGGTAATAAGCGAGCTGAAACCAAAGCCTGTTAAACGCAAGACTTTAGAGCCAAAGCCGTCGCTTGCCCATGCTTTACGCCCGCTGGTATCTACCCCCCGCGAAGAATACCTGCTGGCAATACTTCTGCAACACCCCACCCTCAAGAATGAAATAGAGGACCTCTCTCCCGAATACTTTGAAAGCAGTGAAAACCGGGAGATATTCAATGCCTGGCGGGAGGTCGATGATATATCTTCGTTAAAAGAAAAGCTCGACCCCGCCGTTCACGAGCATCTTGATGTTATAATAAACAGGAAGCTGCCGGAAACCAGAAACAATATCGAAAATAAGTTAAATGATAGTATCATGCGACTCAAGGAAAAATATCTTAAAAACATGGCCGCCAGGAAAGCCGAGTCGGGCGAAGCCGATATCGACCCCGCCCGACTGGAAGAAGATGTACAAATCAGCGCCCAGTTGCGGGAGCTGGACGCCCGCAAGGGTCAGAAAAGAACCGGTGCACGGAGATAATTATGGATAATGACAAGAATGAGCTGGATGTGTTGCATAACCGCAAGAATTTTGAGGATATGCCCCCTCATGAAATACTGAATCCCGGTGCGAAATCGGATTCGTTGTATAGCACGTCTCCCAAGTCCGATAAGGATATGGAAGATGAGGACGCTTCTGAATCCAGCGAAATATGGCCCAAGACCAAGGACCTTGATGATAAAGAAGAATCGACGCTGGAACTGGAACTCCCCCAGGAAGATACGATCGAGCAGGATATTACCGACGACCCCGTGCGCATCTACCTTCACGAAATCGGCCGGGTACATCTCCTTACCGCCGCCGACGAGAAGACCCTGGCCAAGCAGATGGAAGAGGGCAAAAACATCAACAACATCAAACAGGAATACTCCCAGAAACACGGTCGCCAACCTGCCGTCACCGATATTATACTGATTATGATCCAGAACCTGGGACAGTCTTCGCAGCTTATTCACCTCCTCCAGGAACAACTCGGCCTGCCGCTGACCAACGGTTTAATTGAAAGCACTTACAACGAAAATTTGCAGGAGACTATTGATAACGCCATAGACCCGCAGGTTATTCATGACATCTCCACAAAGCTCGGTAAAACCGTCACCGAAACGGAAGAAATGTTAATCAACCTGTCACTGGGCAGTCGGCTGGTTCCCGAGGCCGTCCGCGATGCTATCAGCAACGATATCATGCTATCCGATACCGATAGGCTGGCCACCGACCCGACATTTATTTATACTGTCCAGAGCAAGGAAAGGCGGTTCTCAATATACTTCGCCAATATCATCCGCGAGGGTAAAAAAGCGGAAAGGCACCTCATCGAGGCCAACCTGCGCCTGGTGGTCAGCGTCGCCAAGAAGCACATCGGCCGGGGCATGTCCCTGCTCGACCTCATCCAGGAGGGCAATATAGGACTGATGAGGGCCGTGGAGAAGTTCGATTACCGTAAAGGCTATAAATTCAGCACCTACGCCACCTGGTGGATTCGCCAGGCGCTGACGCGCGCTATCGCCGACCAGGCCCGCACCATCCGCATCCCGGTGCACATGGTGGAGACCATCAACCGACTGCTCAGAATCAGCCGCCGCCTCGCCCAGGAGTACGGACGGGAGCCCACCTCACGGGAGATTGCCAAGGAAATGGAAGTATCCTCGGAGAAGGTCAGGGAAATCGTCAAGGTATCGCAGCTGCCCATATCCCTGGAATCACCGATAGGCGAGGAGGAAGACAGCCCTCTGGGTAACTCCATCGAGGACAGGAACGCCCTGCCGCCGGTTGATATCGCCTCCAAGCAGCTCCTGAAGGAGCAAATCGAGGATGTGCTGGGCACGCTAACCCCCCGCGAGAAGCGAGTCCTCGAGCTCAGATTCGGGCTTGAGGACGGGCGCAGCCGCACCCTGGAAGAAGTAGGCGTGGAGTTCAACGTTACCCGTGAAAGAATCCGCCAGATTGAAGCCAAGGCCCTGAGAAAATTACGCCACCCCTCCCGCAGCCGCAAGCTGAAGGACTACCTGGAGTAATACCTACTTAAACATCCCCATGATATTCCCGGGTAGTTTACCTTTGGCCCCCATCTTCATGAGCTTCTGCATCTGCTGGAACTGGTTGAGCAGCTGATTGACATCGTGGGTCCTGGTGCCGCTGCCGTTGGCGATACGCCGCCGCCGGCTCCCCCCGATAATGCCGGGATTTTGCCTTTCCCGGGGCGTCATCGAAAGTACGATAGCCTCGACCTTCTTTAATTGCTCTTCCTGGGCCCCGTCGGGAAGTCGACTGGCTATCTTGGACATCCCCGGCAGCATCTCGGCCAGCTGGGCAATCGGCCCCATCTTCTTGATGGCCTTCAGCTGCTCCAGGAAGTCCTCCAGGTTAAAACTGGCCGTCTTTACCTTCCTCTGCAGCTCCTGGGCCTTCTTCTCGTCGAGGGTCTTCTCCGCCTTTTCAATGAACGTCAGGACGTCGCCCATGCCCAGGATTCGGGACGCCAGGCGGTCGGGATAGTATGGCTCGAAGGCATCCACCTTTTCCCCGATGCCGATGAACTTGATGGGCACCCCGCTCACCCACCGGATAGAGAGCGCCGCCCCACCCCGCGCATCCCCGTCCATCTTGGTCAGGATGAGTCCCGTCAGGCTCACCCGGGCATGAAACTCCTCGGCCGCCCGCACGGCGTCCTGCCCGGTCATGGCGTCTACAACAAGCAACACTTCATCAGGTTTCAACACTTTTTTGACCTGTTCCAGTTCCGCCATCATTTCGTTATCGATGTGGAGTCGACCCGCCGTATCGACGATGACGTAAGTAGCCGCCAGCTTCTTGGCATGGGACACGGCGTGGGCGCAGATATCTTTGCTGGCCGTTTTGGGGTCTTCGCTGTACACCGGCACGTCGAGCTGCTTGCCCAGCGTCACCAGCTGCTCGATGGCGGCAAGGCGTCGGTTATCCGCGGCCACCAGCAGTGGGTTCTGCCCGGTATGTTTCAGGTGGAGCGCCAGCTTGGCAGCGGTGGTCGTCTTGCCGCTCCCCTGCAACCCCACCATCATGATGACGGAAGGGGGCCGGGAGGCTTGCGTTAGTCGACTCCCCTCCCCGTCGCCGAGGGTGGTAATAAGCTCCTCGTTGACGATTTTGATTATCTGCTGGGCGGGGGTGATGCTCTCCAGGACTTCCGCCCCAAGAGAGCGTTCCTTAACCCGTGTGGTAAAATCCTTGACCACCTTGAAGTTGACATCCGCCTCCAGCAGGGCCAGCCGCACCTGCCGCATGGCCTCGTCGATATCTTTTTCGGTGAGCTTGCCGCGATTGCTTAAAAGGCGGAAGACATCGCCCAGCTTTTCACTGAGGATTTCAAACATGACAGTTTAATTGTAAGGGGAGAAGGGTAAGAGGGTCAAGCTATTATCCAACCCCATTTCTATAGTTATCTATTCCCACCCTGGCCACCCAGTTACATTCTCTGCTTATCCCGCAGGTTTTTCCATCCTACCCTTTTGGGGTGTCTAAGAGGGGCGCAGCCCCTCTTTCTTTATCTCCCCCTCTCCTGTGAAACCTCGTCAGGAGAGGGGGATTAAGGGGGTGAGGTAAACAAAATCCTCCTTCCCCCCAATACTTCTTAATACCCGCCCAAAGGTGCTACAATAGCGTTACATTGAGCAAATTCCGGAGGAGGAGAAAAAATGGCCGAAAGAAAATATGAGAAATATATCCTGTCCGATTTAAAACTCACGGAGTGGGCACGGAAATGGGACAAAGAGCACCAGTATAATGAAAGGGCAACCCGCATATTATGGCTGGAAGATGAGATGATTAAAGGGGCTTTCAGTGTAATTTGCTCCTGGTACTGGAAAGCCACAGAGACGGAAGGTTCTCCAGCCCATGACCATGATTTCGATGAGGTAGTGGGTTTTATCGGCTGCGATCCTCAAAATCCTCAGGATTTAGGCGGAGAGGTGGAGTTCTGGCTGGAAAACGAGAAATATATGCTCACCAAGAGTTGCCTTATCTATGCTCCGGCGGGTTTAAGGCACTGTCCATTAATAGTAAAGAGAGTCGACCGGCCATTTTTATTCCTGGCAATTTCACTGACCAGCAAGTATGATAAAGATAACATCGTCTGGGCAGCACACTAGGCTGATACAGGCTTGCCTGACAAAGATGCTACAATATCAATATACCCAGCTTAATTAGAAGGAGATTATGTAAAATGTCTGATTCCAAATACGGCAAATACATCGTCACGGAGCTTAAAATACCGGAGGAAAAACAGAAAATCGCCGCGGATTATTCCAAATATGCCACCCGCATTCTCTGGATGGACGATAAGGTGGTGGACGGGGCCTTTCACATGAACACCGCCTGGTACCTGAAAGCCGCCGCCACGCTGGAAAGCACCCCCCATGCCCATGACACCGACGAGATTATCGGCTTTTTCGGCAGCAACCCGCAGGACCCCTACGACCTCGGTGGGGAGATAGAAATCTGGCTGGAAGACGAAAAGCATATCATCACCAGCACCGCCATGTTATTCGTCCCGGGGGGGATGAAACACTGTCCCCTGATAATCAGGCGTGTCGACCGTCCCATCTTCCACTTCACCACCGTCACCGGCGGCCAGTACACCAAAGACAACACACATAATTTATACCAGATTTATCTTGGGGCTTTTAAGTGGGGCGGCCGCCCCTCTTTTTACTCGCCCCCCTCTCCTTTGACACCGCGTCTGGAGTGGGGGACACCGGGGGTGAGGTAGACAGCC
>JAUWZF010000146.1 GCA_030615475.1 Dehalococcoidales bacterium
GGAGATGCAGGCAGCCGTGTCAGTCTATAGCCAGGATAAAATGTCGGCACAAAAGTTCCTGGATTTTATAACGTCGGCAGAGGGTAAAGCCGTTTTCAAGCAGGTGGGTTACCTTGTTGATGCCGGGGAGGTGAAGGAATACTGGCCATGAAACCAACCATTGAGGAAGTGAAAGGGAAGTTCCGGAAAATCATCGCCGAACACCGGCTGGGCAACGAGCCGGTAGAGGTCACTATCGGGACTTTAACGGCCAGGCAGGCAATAGGAAGCCCCGTCCGGCAGGACTTTCCCCTGCTGGAAGGGCGGGAGGTGATGATTGAGGCGCAATTCAAAGACAGCTTCGGGCAGGCCTTTACCGACAGACCTCATGAATTCAAGGGTTCTCTGAATGATGTCCTGAGCCTTAAGCTGGACACGAATGACGCCAGAGCGATATTTGACGCGACTCTGAATGCTGTCATGGCGCATCTGGGCATGGTGACCGGCGTCCGCCATTGCCACGACGATGAACTGGAGAAATGCGCCGCCGAGATAGCAAAGTATATCCTGACAAACTACGGGAAGGTTAAGGTCGGCTTGGTGGGTTACCAGCCGGCTATCTTGGAGAACTTGGTACTGGCACTGGGGTCGGAAAGTGTGCGCTGTACTGACCTGAATCCCAAGAATATTGGCTCGCAGAAATATGGTGCCAAAGTTTGGGACGGCAGGACAGATACCGAAAGATTAATTAGCTGGTGCAATGTTTTGCTGGCTACCAGCAGCACCATCGTTAACGATACCTTCGACGGTATTAAAACAGGGGCAGACGCCCAAGGGAAAAGGCTAATTATCTTCGGTGTGACTGGAGCCGGTGTCTCGGCCTTGCTTGGGATTGAGAGGCTGTGTTTCCAACCTCATTGATAATACATTGGGAAAGGAGGTGAGAGATAATGCCAGGATTTGACAGAACCGGCCCTCGTGGTATGGGCTCGATGACTGGTGGCGGCAGAGGTCTTTGTAACCCCCGGGGTATAAGACCAGACTACCCGGGTTACGGGTTTGGTTTCAGGGGCGCTTCTCCCGCATGGCCCTATGTCGGCCGCGGCCGGGGTGGTTTGCCGCGATGCTGGTACTCCGGTTTAATGGGAGGAACGGCTGCGCCCAATATAAGCCGTGAGCAGGAGCTTGACATGCTGAAAAATCAGGCTCAGGAGATAAGAGGCCAACTGGAGGAAATCGAGGCCAGGATTCAACAACTGGGAAAATAAAGCTCGATTACAGCCCGGACGATAAATAAGGAGGAGATACTTATGAAAATCGCATTTTCAGCGGCAGGTGCAGACCTGGATGCCCAGGTTGACCCGCGTTTCGGTCGTTGTCAGTACTTCGTGATAGTCGACACCGATACGATGGAGTTTGAGGCAGCGCCCAACAGCGGGGCCACGGCGGGGGGAGGTGCCGGTATCGCCGCCGCCCAGCAAATTGCCGGCAAGGGACTGGAGGCCGTACTGACCGGCAACTGTGGCCCAAACGCTTTTGATGTCTTAAAAGCTGCCGGTATCAAGGTCTTTACCGGTGTTTCCGGCAGCATCAAGGAAGCTATTGAGAGCTATAAGGCGGGCAAGTTTCAGTCCACTGCCCAGCCCAATGTCAGCGCTCACTCGGGTATGGGGCGCGGCCGACGCAAGGGCTAGAGGCTGATAAATCAAATACGTTTCAGGAGGTGAATTATGCCGAGAGGAGATGGAACGGGGCCACCATCCGGGCGTGGCCAGAGGGGAGGCAGAATGGGAGGTAGCCGGCCCGGGGCAGGTCCCGGCGGTAACTGCGTTTGCCCGGGTTGTGGAGAGAAGGTGCCCCACACTCAGGGAACGCCCTGTTATAACATGAGCTGTCCTAAATGCGGCACCAAGATGATACGGGAATAAGATGATACTATCGGTGGCCAGCGGCAAAGGGGGGACCGGTAAGACCCTGATAGCGACCAGCCTCGCCCTCTCCCTGAAAGGAAGGGGGAAAGTGCAACTGCTCGACTGTGATGTCGAGGAGCCGAATGCCCACATCTTCCTGAAGCCGGTGATTTCAGGTAGCGAAGAGGTTTTGATACCGGTCCCTCATGTTGATGAAAACACGTGCACCCGCTGTGGTAAATGCGCCGAGGTCTGCGCCTATCACGCTATCGCCGTCTTCGGCGAATACGTATTGACATTCCCCGAGCTATGCCACGGTTGCGGCGCCTGTAGCTACCTCTGCCCGGAAAAGGCTATCTCGGAAGAGGGACGTGAAAGCGGCATCGTCGAATGGGGACATTCGGATACCATTGAGTTCGCCCACGGCCGGCTTAATATCGGCGAGGCCATGGCGCCGCCGGTGATAAGAAAGGTAAAAGAGCTGGCACACGATAATGGAACGATAATTATTGACGCTCCGCCCGGCACCTCGTGTCCGGTTGTGGAGTCCGTCAGGGGGAGCGATTTCTGCCTGCTCGTGACGGAACCGACTCCCTTCGGATTGAACGACCTCGAACTGGCCGTGGAAACCATGAAGGAGCTTGATATTCCGTGTGGCATTGTCCTTAACCGCGCCGGGTTCAGCGATGATAAGGTGGAAGCTTATTGCCGTAAGGAGAACATACCAATATTGCTCACGATTCCGCTGGACACCGAGATTGCGCGTCTCTATTCCCGTGGCGTAACCCTGGCTGAAGGACTGCCGGAATGGCGGGAGGGCTTCGTAGAGCTTTATGGTAAAATCTGGGAGATAGTCGATGAAAGAAGTCGTTGTCCTCAGCGGTAAAGGAGGCACGGGCAAGACAAGCATCGTCGGTTCCTTCGCCGCTCTGGCAAAGAACAAGGTGCTGGCCGACTGCGACGTGGATGCCGCCGACCTTCACCTGCTGCTCAACCCGGAGTTGAAAGATGAGCACGATTTCTGGAGCGGAGAGGTAGCCGTGATTGACCCTGAAAAGTGCACGCAGTGCGGACTGTGCCAGGAAATCTGCCGTTTTTCGGCGATAGACAATTATACGGTCGATGCCTCCTCGTGCGAAGGCTGCGGTTTCTGCTCGCGTATATGCCCCCCGGAGGCCATTACCATGAAAGAGAGATATTCCGGACAGTGGTTCATCTCCGCAACGAGATACGGTCCGTTGGTCCATGCCCGCCTGGGTATCGGCCAGGAGAATTCCGGAAAGCTGGTGGCTACCGTGAGGCAGCAGGCAAAGCAGCTAGCTGAAACCCAAGGCATAGACCTGATTATCTCCGATGGCCCGCCGGGCATCGGCTGCCCGGTCATATCTTCACTATCGGGGGCGAGCCTGGCCCTCCTGGTTACGGAGCCGACGCTCTCCGGCATTCATGACCTGGAGCGAGTCCTCGGTGTCTGCCGTCACTTCAGCGTCCCAGCCCTGGTCTGCGTCAACAAGTCCGATATTAACGAAGAGAATACCCACCACATAGAAAAATATTGTCTTGAGCAGGGAACGGAGATAGCCGCCAGGATTCCCTTCGATAACACCGTGACCGAAGCCATGATACATGGCAAGCCAATCGTCGAGTACAGCCATAACGGCGTGGCTCACCATATAGAAAAACTGTGGGAGAAAATCACCGGAACACTGGCCGGTTAAAGCGGAGGTGATACATGCAGGATTTTATAAAAGAGTTTATGGCGCAAAAAAAGTTCGCCGTTGTCGGGGCTACCGACAACCCGGAAAAATACGGCCACCAGATACTTAATAACCTCAGAAACCGGGGCTATGAGGTCTATCCGGTAAATCCCAGGCTGGAGGCGATTGAAGGAATGAAATGCTACGCTACGCTCTCCGAGCTACCGGGGAAAGTTGATGTGGTGGACTTTGTCGTACCTCCGGTCGCCACCGAAGCCATCCTCAAGGAGTGCCTGGCACTGGGGCTTGTCCGCATATGGCTCCAGCCCGGCTCGGAAAGCGAAGCCGCCATCAAATTTTGCCAGGAAAATAATCTCAAGGTCGTGCATGATGTTTGCGTCATGCTGAATTAAACGGGAGTAAACACATGAAATCATTTGAACTGGAGCCCAGATATTCGACGAGTAAGATACCGGGCAAATGCCTGAAATGCCTCGGAGAACAGGAACTGAATAACTGCCTTATGGAACTGCTGAGAGATGAGCAGGACGATGAGGAGCTTAAACAAAGGTTTGAGATGCTGGTTACCTTTCTCCAATCGCCCGAATC
>JAUWZF010000199.1 GCA_030615475.1 Dehalococcoidales bacterium
GGCCAGGCTAAAGTATTATCTGCTCCCAGCCCCTGGCTGCACATAGCGATGTAGGCACCGCCGTAGGCCTTGCGGGTAATCAGCGTTATCTTGGGTACGGTAGCCTCGGCGTAGCACCATAAGAGCTTGGCGCCGTGCCGGATAATGCCTCCCCACTCCTGGTGGCTGCCGGGCAGAAAGCCGGGAACATCGGCGATGGTGAGCAGCGGGATGTTGAAGGCATCGCAAAAGCGGATGAACCGGGTGGCCTTGTCCGAGGCGTTGATATCGAGGCAGCCGGCCAGGTAATTGGGCTGGTTGGCGATTATCCCGATGACATGGCCGTTCATGCGGGCGAAGGCGGTAATCATGTTCTGGGCATACCGCCGTGATGGCTCCAGGAACTCGCCGTCGTCCACGATGGCTTTAATGACTTCCTTCATGTTGTAGCCCTTATTCGAAATTTCCGGCAGGATATCGTTCAGGGCCGCATCGGTGCGGTCGGGCGAATCCACAGGCGCGACATAGGGTGGTTTCTCCTCGTTGTTTAAAGGTAGATAGCTCAGGAGCTTCTTCATTTCCTCGATTGCCTGCCCGTCGTTATCGCAGGCAAACTGGGTCACGCCGCTCCTGGTGCTGTGCGTGAGCGCACCGCCCAGCTCTTCGTTGCCGATTTCCTCGCCGGTTACCGACTTGACCACGGCCGGCCCGGTGATAAACATGTAGCTGGTCTTCTTGACCATGAAAACGAAGTCGGTCATCGCCGGCGAATAGACGGCACCCCCCGCCGCCGGCCCCATGATGGCCGATATCTGCGGGATAACCCCGGAAGCGCAGGAGTTACGGAAGAAGATATTGCCATAGCCGTCGAGGGCATTGATGCCCTCCTGGATGCGTGCCCCGCCGCTATCGATAAACCCCACCATCGGCACCTTCATCTTCATGGCCAGGTCCATGACGCGGTATATCTTCCTGGCGTGCATCTCCCCGAGGGTACCGCCCCGGGCGGTAAAGTCCTGGGCGTAGGTGCAGACGGTGCGTCCGTTTACCTTGCCGTACCCCGTGACGACGCCGTCGGCGGGAATGGATACCTTGTCCATGCCGAAGTTGGTGGAACGGTGCTGGACGAACAGGTCCGTCTCCTGGAAAGTACCCTTATCGAAGAAAAGGTCAAGCCTCTCCCGCGCTGTCAGTTTGCCGGAGTCGTGCTGTTTCTGCACGCTCTTTTCGCCACCCCCGGCTTTCAGTTCGGCTTCAAGCCTGGCCAGTTTTTCCAGTTCCTCTTTCAAATTAACTTCACCTCACCAGTTAAGATTAAAACAAGTTAATGATATCATAACGACTTTTTATGGGCAAACATTCAAGATATTACACTCTCATTCCAGCCTGCGTAGTCGCGGGGTGAGCGTGAGCAGCGCGCCGGACACGACGACGAGTAGTATGGCTAAACCGGCGATAGCCCACTGTATCCCTATAGTCTCGGCCAGTATGCCGGCAAGGAAGGTGCCCAGGCTTGCGAAACCCAACCCCATCATCATAAAACTCATCACCCGGCCGCGATATTCCGGCGCGGTATAGTTCTGCGCCAGGGCGTTGCCGGATGCCCTGTGCCCCGTCTGACCCAGGCCGATAAATATCACGATGAGGAGAGATACGGGCCACCAGCGGGAAAAAGCGAAGACCACCAGTGCCAAGCCCATAATAACGCCGCTGATGAGCATGATGGTGCCCCGCTTGCGATTCGGCAGGGAAGCCATGATGAGAGAACCGATTATGGCGCCGATTCCGGAAACGCTTAAAAGTATCCCCATGCCGCTGGCGCCTACATTCAGTATATCCTCGGTAATCATGGGCATGAGTTGCAGGAAGGGTATACCGCATATCATAACGAATAGAGTCGCCACCAGTACCAGTAGCATCGTCTTTTCACGCCGGATGTAACGCACCCCATCTACTATGTCCGTAAGGGCATTATCGCCTTCACTGTATTTCTGCATGATTTTCGGCATGAGAAACATGCAGAGTGCGGCCAGGCCGTACATGGCAGTGGAAATGTAGTAGATAATCGAGAAATTGAAGGCTTCGATGAGGAAACCCGTCGCCGCCGGAGCTAATATGCGGAACGCATTCATACCCATGGTATTCAGCGATACGGCGTTCATCACCTGGTCTCTGTCCACTATTTCGGAAATAATGGCCTGCCGTGACGGCATCATCAGCCCCATTATCATCCCCTGGATGGTGGCCGTGACCACTAATATCCACCAAGAGTCGGCCTTGTCCGTGCTCAGGTAACCCATGGTTAACGCGAAGGCTACGAACAACGAGACCAGCATCGAAGCTATCATGCTGAAGAGGAGGATATCCTTTTTCTGCAGTCGGTCGGCGAGGGCGCCCCCGTAGAGAGAAAATATTATTGTGGGTATGGCATTGGCCAGTGAGGCTAACCCGAGTATGGCCCCCGAACCGCTGATACGATAGATGAGCAGGGACCGGGCGACAATCTGCATGTTCATGGAAGACCACTGGCCTACCATCCCGATATAGTACAGACGAAAGACCGGGTTCTTTAACGAACTGATGGTTCTGATATTGCGTAACTTATTAAACTTTTTTATCATAAGGCGACTTTATTTTTAGCAGGAATGAGACCGCGATCCTGAGAAAGGAAAAGATTGCCAGCATGACTTTCCCGGCGGTACGACCTCTCGTAGGGCGGCTTGCCCTGGGTGTCCGCTGTGGGCTCTTCCTGGAGTATGTCGGAGTTCATCATCAGGTTTGTCTTTTCAAGGGTCTGGCGCGGGCGGATACGACCGGGCAAAATAAAATACCCGAATTTATAATTGTAAGCCTTTGAGGTCTCTGGCTGTAACCGAGGGATTTTACCGGTAAATTTTACCTTTTTACGGTTATTTCTGTAAAGCTGGCGCTGTGTGGGTTCTATTTGTGTCTGGTTAACAGTTTTACCTCACCCCGCCTCCCTCCCTGTTATCTTTTCCCACCCACGCCGCCCTGTGGCATTAGCGGCTTATCCCGTAATATATCTCCTTTGACCACCTCGTAAGGATAGGGGGTTCACCCAGAAGGGTTCACCATGAAGGAGTGAGGTTAAAATGGGGTGAGGAATTAGAGTTTAATAAGAGGTGCGAAGGTGCTAAAATATGCTTGATGAATGAGACCTTGCCGGCCACGCGCTGCGGTAACACGGAGTTCCTCTGG
>JAUWZF010000088.1 GCA_030615475.1 Dehalococcoidales bacterium
CCTCGGCCAGCTCGATGACGAATTTGTCCAGAGATTCGTTGGTCTCGAATCCGATGCTGGCCCTGAGACCGCCGAAAATTTTATGTTCCACAAAGATATTACCGAGACCGGAACATGAAATATCTTCGATATTGGGATCCAGTATCATGGGGTCCAGAATGTCCATGCCTTCCAGTTTACGCCGGAGTAGATAACGGAGACTGATGTACTGGAAATTGGTTATACGTATCTTTCCCTTGGAGCCTCCTTTGGATTTAAGGGAAAGAGGCTTTTTCTCTTTTTTGCCGTTTTTGCCACCTTCGTCGATTTTGTTTTTATCCGGGGGTGCCTCGGGGGCTTTCTGACCGCTAACAAAGACTATCCTGTCGACGATTCCCATGATGATTTCGAGTCGCTTTGCAGAGTCGTCCACACCCTCCAGCTCCTCGACATAGTCGGCAAGCTTCAACTCTATCTCATCGAGGGTGCTGTTCTGGGCGTCAATGAGACTTGGTTCCACGGCGACATAATAGTCCCTGATGTCCTCGAGGTTGGCCAGAATATGAACGAATACTCCGCCGCCGACATTATAGATAAGGTTAGGGTCTTTGGTACCCTTTAGGGCCCGTGTCACTTTTTCATAATAGTCCGGGATGCCAATCTTATCCTCTGGAAGCATGCGCAGGTACTGGAGGAGATGCGGGTTTTCCTTGCATACCTCCTGGAACTCAGCCGGGAGTTTCGCGAATATCGGGCACTTCTCCATGGCGGCCCCGCATTCATTCCCGCATTCCCCCGGACAGACTTTTATTTCAAACGGCAGGCGAAGCATTTAATCTCCTATACTCTGGCTTTGGCAAGCGGGATTATCCGCATGCCGAGCTTGGGTTCGATATCGAAACTGACCACATCACCGGTCGGGCGCTCGGCGCCGCGTACCTTGAGTACCTCCATGAGTTTTATCATGCTGTCACCGACCTGCTCCAGGCGCATCCTGAAGCGTGCGTCGCATAATGAGCGGGTCCGGGCAAGCATATCTTCCTCAAACGCATAAGAATGCGCCACCACGATTATCGTTCTACCTTCATCACACAGGCCTTTACATCTGGAAAAGAAATCGATGATGGCTACCGGGTTACTGTGCGCCACGAGCAGCGTAATGGAGTCTATTATTATCAATTTAAACTCCTGCGGCAGGCGGGCAAAATGGTGGTTCAGGACATAAAACGGTTTCTGCCCGCCCTGCATGCTGCTGTGGAACGTTAGCGGGAAAATCCGCAGGTGGTCTGCCAGGAAGTGGTCATTTACGAACATTGCCAGCGATTCCATCTGACTTATCAGGCTTCTGATGCTATTTTCCGTAGTATAATAAGCTACCGAAATCTCGCCGGTAACCAGGGTACCGTTGGTTAGATGCTGGCATAAGACGCTTTTGCCGGCGTCGGAGTGCCCTTCGATAAGGCACAGAGAACCCAGCGGAATACCGCCGCCCAGCTTCTCATCAACTTCCGGTACTCCGGTAACTATGAACTCCTTCTTTTTCGTTGCCATTATTAATCACCTCTCTCGTCTGGGGATTTTCAGTTTTTACGCTTCTTTGGAGGGTCGTCGTCGTCATCCTCCTCCTTCTCGGGATTGAGGTCGATGCAGAACTCTTTGGTCTTGCCATCACCATTCGGGAATACCAGTTTCAGTTTAACCGGCGCTTCTTTTTGCTTGTCAACCTCGATTATCTCTTCCTCGGCCGGCTCATCTTCACTGCTGGTTTCGCTCCAGGATGGGATTACGGGATGAAGCGGGGCATCGCCTCCCGTCAGGATTCCGTGCAGTGACAGCATTGACTCGCTCCAGACTTCGGCGTTGTTGACGACTTCCGGACGCTCCGCCGATATTTCCGAAAGGTGCATAATGACTTCCTTCAACTCGGGAGACAGGTGTCCGCTGATGCCGTAGACCTCCAGGAATGTGGTTAACTGGTCGTAGCCTATTTCATTCTTGGCTCTGGCAATCCAGTTTATCAGGTTGGCCAGCATGTTGACCTTCGGTATCGCCGGGTTCACCTCTTCAGCGGTAGCTGTATTCGTCTTGTCGTAGCCCACGGGCTGTCCCTCCTCTTCAGACATCTCTGATTCAGGTATCATAGATTCGTCTTGTTCAACGAGCTCGCCGGGTTCACCAAGCTCGTCGGTTTCACCAAGCTCATCGGTTTCACTAAGCTCGTCGGTTTCACCAAGCTCACCGAGCTCACCGGGTTCACCAAGCTCGCCGGGTTCACCAAGTTCATCAAGTTCGCCGGGTTCACCGAGCTCGCCGGGTTCACCGAATGCTTCGTCTTCGATGGCGTCTTCCGGAGAATACAGTGCGTCTTCTGGGGCAATGCCCCCATCTGGACCCATCGAGTCTTCGTCTGTGAGCGTCTCCGATTCTTCTCCGGGAGGTTCCTCCACGTCAATCAGGTTTTCGTCTTCGGGAAGTATTTCTGAATCATCTTCGCCGGACTCATCTGACGTCGTTTCGGTCAACGCATCCCGGGGTTCTGCAGGCGGGTTTTCCGGTGGTGGGGCAAAGCTGGCCTTCATGGTGATTTTCTGTTCACTATCAGAGCCGAGAGCCGCCAGGATAGTGGAGAATTCTGTAGAAGGTAGCTCCATGTTAAGCAGGTAATCCCGAACGCTGGCCAGTGACTGCTTCACCTCCCCCTTTAGAAGCTTGATTTCATCTTGAATATTCTCGATTTTCTTATCTTCTGCCATGATGTTTTACCCCCTCTCCGTGTCAAGTTCTTCGCGAAGCCTTTCCCGGTCCAGGTCGTTAGGTATCGGTGTTAGCGCTTCCATTATGTAAGTGCGGATATCAAAAAGTATCTCTTTCAATTCGTCACTTACTTCCTGGAATTCGGCTTCGACATTGTCCGTAACGGTTTCTGTCTCTACTTTGGTTTCTGTCTCTGCATTCGTTTTTGTCGCCATGTTTACCTCCTTATATTTGAGCAACGGACGTAAATAATGTGGTGGCTAATACCGGCAGGATAAGAAGGCTTACGCCGGAAATAGCCGCGGTAATCCCCAGATTGTTTAAAATTTTATATTTGCTGCCCCCCTCTGCCAGGCTGGGAACAATAGCGTTGGCTACCGTGAATATCAGGACCAGAGGTATTACCATCTGCTGCATGAGATCCAGCCCGGAGAGATTAAAGCTGGAGAAAGAACTTACAGAAGGGGCCCCGGATAGCATCGGCATTGTCTCCTGGGCTTGTGTTACCATGCCGCCGAAAGCCACGATAATCTCGGTAATGAAGACCAGTATGATAACGACGGCAGTGTGCATGGTTATACAGAGCCAGCGGAAGGGGCCGGTTATCGTCCTTCGCCGGGCCCTGAGCAACGCCACCCTGTTGGCGAAGGATGCGGCGTGCAGCCCGGCCTGTCCCGCCGAGCCGCCCACTTCGATGGCATCATAGAACATGCCCACGCTGCGGTGAGCCAGTTCGCTTCCGGTCTCGTCGACAAATATCTTCCAGGACAGCCTTGACTTGATACCGGCGGTGAGTCTCGTGTGCAGGTTCTTTACCGAGCTCCTCAGCACGTTGATGGCATCAAGGTCGAGGCGGCCCAGGGCGGAATTCACCGTCGTTCCCAGGGCGGTACAAACGCCACCCAGTGAACGTAAAAATGTTCCCACTTCATCATCCCTCTTGAATATCTTTCGGTCATCCCGTGTCATAATTAAACCGACAGGGAAGACAATGGCCGCGACCACAAGAAATGCCATCCCCACGTTCTGCCCGGTCAGCAAAAAGAGAGCGCCGACGGCCACGGCAACCGGCAGGACGGGTTTGAAGAGCTTGCTGGCGAGCTTTTGTTCTCTGGAGCCGGGCCAGCGTAAGACCATGGTCTCTTTTGGCGAGACCAGCCATATCAGCCAGACGCCGATGACCGTGGTGGCGATGGAGATAAATGCCATGGCTATAATAAGCATTGTTTCGATTCTCCATATCATGGTGGTGACTATCCCGATGACTACTATCAGGACCGCCGAAAGAATGAGGGAGACATAGGCGTCAGTCCACATTTTCATGGCTTCCAGGCTTCTTCCGTACTCGTTTTCATAGTCCTCGGCACGGGCATGGGCTTCCCTCGTGAGAAAATCGGCCTCGGGTTCGCCGGAGATGAGGGAACTGGAAAAACGGAGAAGGAAGCCTTTAACAGCCTCTTCCTCAAGGGGATCTCCCACGGCGCGGCAGGCCCGGGCATAATCGTATTTCAGTCGCGTGCGGGCCAGCTCGACTCTTTTAAAATATTCGGCAGAGGTGCACTGGAGCTCGGCGGAACGCCCGAAAATCTGGTCGCGCGGCACACCGGCGGCGGCGATGGTGGACATGTAGGAGAGCTGGTAGAACATGTCGAAGCTCATCATACGGTCGGTCTTGTTCTTGTTCGCACCTTTACCGTCGCTCTTAAATATCAATTGCTTCAGTTTTTCCAGCATGTCTCTTTCCTCTGTTATCCCTCTATCCTGGTCTGGTCAGCCAGGGGCAGGGTACTGTCGTCAATCATTATCTGCAGATATCCCGGACCATTTTTCGGCCCTGGTCCATCAGTTTCACCATAGTAGACAATTTCAAGGTAGTCGCTATCGTCAATTACGGTGTACCCGGGAAAGTTGTAGTTGGCCTGTTTAGTTAGCCATTTCTCGGTATCACCTCTATCAAGATACGCATCGGCTACATTGGTGGCTATGGTTGTTCTCACCGTGCCGTCTGCCTTCCGAATCAGTATGTCGATATCAAAGTTTACGTCGCCATTCCTAGCAGGAAAATCTGGGTTTCCCCAGGTTCGGCATCGGTAATAGACCGTCCAGGCGGCTGCTGGAATCTGGCTAATACCTGTCAGGGGAAAAATGTGCCTGGCAGGCCTGCTGGCATCGGACTCCTTGTACAGAATCTTCCTCGCCATTTCGTCCTCAGCGAAGGCGTCCGTTGTCATTGTCATGGCAGCGCCATCGGCCAGGGTGGCTTCTACAAGCTGGAAATACCGGGTACCGGCAATGGTGGTATTTTCCGAGTGGGGGGTAAGCAGCGTATAGCCGAGATTGGAGAAGGAAATGGAGTCGTAAACCCCGTTGGGGGTGGCAATGGTTATTTTGCCGGTGGTGGCATCACCCGGGAGTGGATTTAGCCTGGCCAGTATTACCAGTTCCTCTCCGGGGTTCAGTATGTCCGGCTCGAAGAACTCTACCGGCCCGTTCAGGCCGATTCTCACCTTTTGCCACTCGTTATCACCGAGCACTCCGCTGGTATAAGGGAGCCATTCCGTGTGATAGACGCCGCTGCCATCGTAATAATGGACAATGAAGTCCCACTTGTCGAAGCTGGCCAGTTTGGTCTGGCCGACATTCTGCACGGTTACCCGCAGGAGGTCCGCCCAGGAGAGGTGGGCAGCGCGGTCTGCATTCAGGTCGGTCCTGCTCATTTCGCCCTCTCTCAGGCCAATCTCCTCGATACTGAGGGCGGCAGAATCCGCTGAGGTGAGGATTCCCTGGGACAATGTCATACCTCCT
>JAUWZF010000084.1 GCA_030615475.1 Dehalococcoidales bacterium
ACGGGATTACATAACATTCTAGCAGATACGCTGGCCTAATACAACTGAGAAACGTGCCCATGTTGAAGCGCCTACCTGTATAAGCTATAATCAAAAGTAAAGTAGCATTTACAGGAGATGCATTTGCTCAGGACTCATTCCTGCGGGGAATTAAGGAAAGAACACGCTGGTTGCGAGGTATCTCTGGCCGGCTGGGTCAACCGCCGGCGAGACCACGGCGGGCTTATTTTTATCGATTTGCGGGATAGGGAGGGCATTGTCCAGACGGTGTTCAATCCTGAAATATCGCCGTCAGGCCTGAAAACCGCCGAAGAGATGCGTAACGAGTACGTCGTGAGGGTTACCGGTGAGGTAGCGTTGCGTCCGGCGGGCACCGAGAACTCCAAAATACCCACCGGTGACATCGAGGTAATCGTTAAGGATACCGAGATACTCAATACTTCCAATACGCCTCCCTTTTACATCAACGAAGAAGTCGAGGTTGATGAAAACCTGCGCCTGAAATACCGCTATCTCGACCTGCGGCGACCCCGTATGAAAGAGAACATGCTCCTGCGCCACCGGGTTACCAAGTTCATGCGCGATTTCCTGGATGCCAGGGGGTTTATCGAGGTGGAAACGCCTATCCTGCTCAAGAGCACGCCGGAGGGGGCCAGAGATTACCTGGTACCCAGTCGCGTTCATCCCGGCGAGTTTTACGCCCTGCCGCAGTCGCCCCAGCAGCTCAAGCAGCTTCTGATGGTAGCCGGATTCGAGAAATACTACCAGATTGCCCGCTGCTTCCGTGACGAGGACACGCGAGCCGACCGCCAGCCGGAACATACCCAGCTCGACATCGAGATGAGCTTCGTTACGCAGGATGATATTCTCAACCTGATGGAGGAGCTATATACCTCTCTGGTTGAAACCATAAAGCCCGAGTTACACTTAGTAAAACCCTTCCCGCTATTGACCTACACCGAAGCCATAGAGCGCTACGGCTCGGACAAGCCGGACTTACGTTACGACCTGGAAATAGCCGACCTGACCGATATTGCCGCGCGGACTGACTTCGCTATTTTACGGACGGCGATAGATAACGGGGGAAAAGTAAAAGGCATAACCGCTCCCGGTTGTGGCGAATACAGCCGCAGCCAGCTGGAAGAACTGAACAAACTGGTGTTGAGCGCCGGTGCCGGGGGTTTACTGACTGTCTCCCTGGGGGCTAAAGGGGGCGGACTGGACGGGCTGACTCTGAATGAAGTAAAGTCCGTAGCCGCGAAATTTTTAACCCTGGAGCAGGTAAAAGAAATAGCCGGGCGCTGCCGGGCAGATAAAGGAGACCTGCTGCTCGTCGTCGCCGGTGAACCGGATAAAATTTATCCGGCACTTGATATACTGCGCCGCGAAATGGCCCGCCGCCTCAAGCTGGCCGACCCCGGCGTTATTGCGTTCGGCTTCGTGGTTGACTTCCCACTGCTGGCACGCAATGAGGAAACGGGACGCTGGGAACCGGCGAATAATCCCTTCACCGAACCACGAGATGAAGATATTCCGCTTTTAGACAGCGCTCCGGAAAAGGTATTCGGTAAAAATTACGACATAGTTTGCAATGGACTGGAACTGGCCAGTGGCAGTATCAGAATTCACGACGCCGAACTGCAGAGAAAGATTTTCCGGCTGCTGGGTTATAACGATAAAGAGATTGACAGCCTTTTCGGACATATGCTGGAGGCATTTGATTACGGGGCCCCGCCTCACGGTGGTATCGCCCCCGGCATCGACCGCACCGTTATGCTGCTGGCAGGGGAGGAGACCATCAGGGAGGTAATTGCCTTCCCCAAGACACAGAGCGCCATGGATTTAACCTTTGAGGCTCCTTCGCCGGTTACCGAAGAGCAGCTGGCTGAATTGCACATTCGTTTGCAGGAAGAAGAGTAGCCAATCGGGAGGAAATTTGAAAGTAACGAAAGAGAAAGAAGAGAACCGCCAGGCATTTCTAACCGTCGAGATGGAGCCGGCCGAAATGGAAACATCCCTGCAGGATGCTTACCATCACCTGGCGCAAAAAACGGATATCCCCGGATTCCGTAAGGGGAAAGCCCCGCGGGTGGTGGTGGAAAGCCATATAGGGAAATCGAGACTCCTGGAAGAGGCGCTCGACCGCCTGCTCCCTCAGGCCTACGAGCAAGCCCTCAAAGAGCAGGAAATAGAACCCTTTGCCCAGCCGGATCTGGAGGTAACCCAGACCGACCCGTTAATATTCAAGGCGGTCGTGCCTCTGGCACCCGCCGTGGAACTGGGGGATTACCGGAGTATCCGGATGACACCCGACCCGGTTGACATAACGGATGAAAACATTAATTCCGTAATAGAAGAGATGCGCCACCAGCACGCCACCTGGGAACCCGTCGACAGGCCGCTGGACTATAACGACCTGGCCACTATCGACATTAACGGTAAGGTCGAGGAGAAGCCTTATGTTCAAAAAGTGGGGGCCCAGATTCAGGTCCTGAAAGACCTGATTTCCCCGGCACCGGGATTTGCCGACCAGATAGTCGGCATGAAGAAAGAAGAGGAAAAGGAGTTCACGTTAAGCTTCCCCGGGGACTATCCCAACAGCCAGGTAGCCGGGAAGGAAGGCCATTTTATAGTAAAGCTATCCGAAATCAAGGTAGAGAAGCTCCCGGAACTCAATGACGAGTTTGCCGGTCAGGTCTCTCCCGACTTCAAAACGGTCGACGCGCTCCGCGAGGAAGTTGTGAAAAGTTTACAACTGAGGGCCGAGGAACGCGTCAGGGTGGACTTTGAAGAGCGGGTAATTAATGCCGCCATCGAGCAGTCCAAGGTGGAATATCCGCCGGTCCTGGTGGAACTGGAAATCAACCGTATTCTCAATGAACAGGCGAGACAGCTGCAGATGACGGGGCGGGGCATGGACGAATACCTGAAAAGCATCAACAAGACAGAGGAGCAGCTCCGTGAAGAACTGCGACTGGTGGCGACGAAAAACGTGGCCGCCTCTCTGGTCATGAGCAAGGTTGCCGAAGCAGAGAAAATCGAAGTCACCGAGTCCGATATAGAAAACGGGATTAACAACATGACCCGGGGTACGGCGGAAGATAAAATGGAGGAACTGCGAAAAATGCTGGACACCCCGCAGACCCGCGAATCACTCAAGCAGTCGCTGAGGACGCGCAAGACCATAGAGCGACTGACGGAAATAGCTAAAGACTCCAAGAAAAAGACAAAGGCGAAGAAGAACAAAAAGGAGGAGGGAAAATGAATAGTCTGCCAGTAAATAATCTACCATTACATAATCTACCGACGAATATCATACCCGGTGTGGTCGAAAGCGGCCCAAGAGGAGAAAGGTTCTGGGATATATATTCCCTGCTCCTGAAAGAGCGTATCATCATGCTCTTCACCCCTATCTCCGACCCTGTGGCCAATACCCTGATTGCCCAGTTTCTCTATCTGGAACGTGAAGACCCGGACAAGGACATCAACATGTATATCCAGAGTCCGGGCGGTATCATCAGTGCCGGCCTGGCCATCTACGATACCATGCAGCTTATCCGCCCCCAAGTCTCCACCATCTGCGTGGGAATGGCAGCCAGTATGGCCACTGTTTTGCTTTGCGGCGGCACCAAGGGCAAGCGCTACGCCCTACCTCACGCCACCGTCCACATGCACCAGGCGATGGGCGGCGCCCAGGGGCAAGCCTCGGATATCGCCATTGCCGCCCGCGAGATTGCCCGGCAGCAGGATATGATAAAGGATATTATCGTCAAGCATACCGGCCAGTCGGTGGACAAGGTCACTCATGATACCGACCGTGACTTCTATCTCAACCCGATACAGGCGGTGGAATACGGCATCATCGACGAGGTCCTGAACAAGCCGTCCGACGACAAGGAAGAGAAGCCTAAAAAAGAGAATAAGTAAACTTAAATTAAAATTCATTGCGAGCGTAGCGAAGCAATCTCTCAATATTGGCATGAAAATGGAAAGTTAGAACTACGATGTTATTCCCGCCCCGTATCGGTGTATGGGGTAAACTCCGGCGGGAATCCAGAAGGGGGCAAGGGTGGCTGGATTGTCGGGTCAAGCCCGACAATGACAAATCAATTCGGAAGCTTGTCTTTTACTATCTCGTCTATCTCGGCGGTAAGGTCGTAACCGCTAATAACATGGCCGGCAGCGTCAACGACCCGCCGGTCTTTGCTTATTTTCACCTTACCCCGGCTGAAAACTCCGATGGTGGCCACCGTCAGCGGCAGCTCCCGCACGGCGCCGTGCTGCCGGATGGTCTTGAACAGGGGATTTTCCTCTCCCTGCGTCTTTTTGATTTCCTCGACGGACTTACCCTTTATTTCCTCCCGGTACCGGTCGAAGGCTTTACCACGTATCGGGAACGTGCAATAGGTCGCCGTAGGGCCCATATCCAGCTCCGGGATGGCCACGTGCATCTTCACGCCCTGGATATCCGCACCGCTTTCAATCAACTTCCAGATTACCTGCTGCCAGGTGCCGGCAGGCCCATCGGGCGCCGCGGGGTGCAGATTGATGATATCATACTTTTCGCACATCTCCGGGCCGGTGATAAGCATGAATCCGGCCAGAACACACAGGTCGGGGGTAAAACCCTCCAGCCGCTTCATAACCTCTCTATCATAGTCAAGTCGCCATTGCGGTAGAGGTTGAGCGGGGTCGGGGTTGGGCATGTCTCTCACCGCCTTGTACATCTGGTAGGAAAAGCTTACCCGAGGGATGCCATAGCCTTTCACCATATCCAGATACTGGTCGGTAGCTTCCGTCTCACCACGGTCACGACTGCAAAAGACGAACTCTATCTCCGCATCGAGCTCTCCGGCGATAATACTGTCCTGGACCGTCTTTAAAAGTCCTCTGGAGCCCGCGCCTCTCCCCGTGGAAAACCAGCCGATTTTATAGCGATTGCTCACCGTTACCTCCTCGTGAGGAACTGCGATTTCACTTTAGCCCAGGTACTGAAAAGACGTAAAAATATGCTTGACCTGTGTCCCTGAATCCTGCCCCGGGCCAGAGACTTGAGGAATTCATCCTTATCTTTAAATTCGGGCATCTCCACATAGGCACTACCGATTTCACTGATGGTGTGGGCATCGCTGCCGGCGCTGCCGGGTATGCCGTGTTTCTCCGCAAAAGCCCGGGCTTTCTCGGAATTAGCCGTAAATGGGCTCCGGGAATTAAGCACCTCTATCAGGTCAATCTCCCCGGCTATCTCATCGATAACCCAGTTCTTCAATACGGAGCCACGTATCGTTTCAAATGGGTGCGGGATGTTCACCAGTCCACCCTGCGCCCGGATACGTTTAATGGTCTCTTGAGGAGTCAATCCGCCGGGTATGGTCTCTTTCAGGAACATGCCCATAATTTCGCCCTGGGTGGTCAGGATTTCCTCGGCGACGATAACCCGGAATGGTGCCAGTTTCTGCATCATCAGGGCACCTTCAACAATACCGTGGTCGGCAACGACGATGCAGTTTATCCTCAGTTCCTGGCAACGCTTGACGATTTTATCAAGAGGCGTACTACAGTCCATGGAAAATTCGGTATGGATATGCAGGTCGGCTTTCAGCATAGCAGTCTCAGCCCCTCCTCTCCAGATAGGTACCG
>JAUWZF010000205.1 GCA_030615475.1 Dehalococcoidales bacterium
ATATCTATAGTCCACTTTACATTAGTCTTAACTCACAGCGTATAATCCATGTTATACACACAGCTCATAAAATGGACTATCGTGAAATAATAGGGTAGGTCACCTACTTAGTTGCCTATAGACAAGAACATATTATTGCCTATTAGATGCGAAACCGCTGAGTTCGCAAACTTATCTAGAACCACCTATGCTGGTACCTCTACAGTGATACTTGTCCCCTTACCTGGTTGAGATTTCACCCTTAGAGTGCCACCGATTAGCTGAGCTCGCTCCTGCATCCCGGCCAAGCCAAGTTTACCATCTCTGGCAAGGTCTCCCATCATTTTGGGGAGGCTAAACCCTTTACCATTGTCATTGATGGTTATCTTCGTTTTCCCCTCATTAAACTCGACCACCACCTCAGCTTGCGTCGCCTCAGCATGTCGCCATACGTTTCTCAACACCTCCTGTACGATGCGGTAAAGTACTTGTTCTGCCTCTTCGGATAGGCGTCGCTTGCTACCAATCACATTAACTGTTGTTGCTATTCCTGAGTGCTCCGTTACGTCGGAGGCCAGTCATTCAAGGTCGGGCATTTTTATCTTAGAGCTTTAGCCCCGGCATAACGTCCGCAGTTAAAGCCTTCACCCAGCCGGCACCATGCACAGCTGTCTGGCACTTCTTCCGTTATCATAAGCTGTGATTCGCATTTTCCGCAGAGATATTCCTCACCGGGCTTCATGGGGCCGTCACACGGTGTGATGGTCATGGGACAAAGCTGGATGCAGTCATCGCATTGCTTGCAGAACTCCTGACGCATATTGAGGGGGCGTTCCACATGGCGTTCCTTACCCCGTCCGACAAAGCCGATAGCCTTGGCCTGCCACATTTCCGTACAGGCGCGGACGCAACGCCCGCAGAGAACACAGTTTTCGTTCCTGAAAGGATAACGGACTTCCTTTACCCCGCAGCGGACGGCGATATCCTGGATAGCGCGGGAATTCGGGGCCTGGGCAACAAGTAACTCGGCAATGTTGCGGCGGAGTTGCTTGATTCTATCCGTGTTGCTACTGATTATCATACCCTCCTGCACTGTAAGTGTACAGGAAGTGGTTACCTGCGAACGGCCATTGGTGATATACTCGACGATACAGAGACGGCAGGCCCCCATGTCCGAAAGACCCGGGACATGGCACAGGTGGGGGATACAGATGCCGTATTCAATAGCTACTTCAAGTACGCTGGACCCCTTAGGGGCATGAATATCAGCGCCGTCAATGTTAACGGTTACATAATGCAACATGTTTCACCTCGTTATTTAACCTGAATTGCTTCAAACTTACATTCACTCCGGCAAATCCCGCATTTCTGGCACAGCGCGGGATAAATTACATGCGGCTCTTTTTTCTCGCCGATGATTGCGTCGTGTATACAGGCCCGCAGGCAGACTCCGCAGCCGTTACATTTCTCCGGGTCGATGGAATACTCGATAAGCTCTTTGCAAACGCCGGCGGGACATTCTTTATTATTAATATGCGCTTCGTATTCCTCGCGGAAATAGCGTAACGTGGAAAGCACGGGATTGGCTGCGGTCTTCCCCAGCCCGCAAAGCGATGTTTGAGTGACCGTGTCAGCTAGCTCCTCGAGGAGGTCTATCTGTTCAGTAGTTCCGCGACCTTCAGTGATATCGGTGATAATCTCGAGCATGCGGTCGATTCCCAAACGGCAGGGAACGCACATACCGCACGACTCGTCCTGTAAGAACGTAAGGAAGTATTTGGCCACGTCTACCATGCAGGTGTCTTCGTCCATGACTACCATACCGCCGGAGCCTACCATTGAGCCTGCCTCGTAAAGTACGTCGAAGTCCACCGGCAGGTCGAATTTATCAACGGGTAAACAGCCACCGGAAGGGCCTCCGGTCTGGACCGCTTTGATAGCTTTGCCGTTTGTGGCTCCACCACCGATATCGAACACAATAGTTCGTATAGATGTACCCATGGCGACTTCAACAAGTCCGGTGTTTTTAATGTGACCTGTTAGAGCCAGAATTTTTGTTCCTTTGCTCCCTTTTGTTCCTTTAGAAGCAAACCAGCTGGCGCCGTTCAGTATTATGGAAGGGATGTTTGCCCATGTTTCGACATTGTTGAGTGTCGTCGGCTTATGCCACAGGCCGTCAATCACAGTGTGTACGTCCTTGGGGCGTGGTTCTCCCACCTTACCTTCCAGCGAGGCCATGAGCGCAGTCGATTCCCCACAGACGAATGCACCTCCACCTCTGGCAACGTCAACATCGAATGAAAATGATGACCCCAGGATATCTTCACCAAGCAGACCGAACTTTCTGGCCTGCTGTACGGCTATACGCGCATGCTCTACCGCCATAGGGTATTCATTACGAACATAGATATAGCCCTTTGTGGCACCGATGGCGTAAGCACCGATCATCATACCCTCAAGTACCAGATACGGGTTACCTTCCAGCACGCAGCGGTCCATAAACGCGCCGGGGTCGCCTTCATCCGCATTGCAGATGACGTATTTCTCGTCGCTCGAAGCCTCACTGCACTCCGCCCATTTGCGACCGGTGGGGAAACCGCCGCCACCCCGGCCCCTTAAACCGGATACTTTAATTTCATGGATGATTTCCTCAGGAGATAAGCTATCGATAACTTTAGCCAGCGCCGTATAACCGCCGATAGCAATGTAATCCTCTATGGAGCAGGGATTGACCTCTTTGTTCTGGGACAGCAACTGGCGGTCCTGTGCGCGGTAGAAAGGGATTTCCGCCTCGGTCTGTATTTTTTTCCCGGAAACAGGGTCAGTGTAAAGCAACCGTTCGACAATCTCGCCGGTTTGCAGGGTCCTGGTAACGATATCGTGAGCATCCTCGGGTGTTATATGACAATAAAAGATGTTACCCGGTTCTATGACGGCAACAGGGCCCTGCTCACAGAAACCGTGACATCCGGTTATACGTAAACAGACTGGGGAATCCATTTCCTGCGTGAGTAATTCCTGATTTATGGCATCGATGACTTCTTGAGACCCTGATGCTTTACACCCTGTATCACCGCATACGATAAGCGTTTTATTTATCTTCTTTCTATCGAGGAGGAGTTGCTTCCCCATAG
>JAUWZF010000017.1 GCA_030615475.1 Dehalococcoidales bacterium
CCGATGATATTAAGATTGACACGTTCCGCTCCAGCGGGCCCGGCGGCCAGCACATGCAGAAAACGAGCAGCGCCGTGCGGGTAACGCACCTGCCGACAGGGCTGGTGGCGACCTGCCAGAGCGAGCGTTCTCAGCATATGAACAAGGAGTTTGCCATCAAGATACTCCGGGCGCGCCTCCTGGAACAGGAGCTGGAGAAGAGGGAAGAGGAGAAAGCAAGACTGAAGGGAGAGAGGATAGAGGCAGGGTGGGGCAATCAAATCAGGAGCTACGTCCTGCACCCGTACCGGATGGTCAAGGACCACCGGACCGACTACGAGACGAGTGATACCGAGGCCGTGCTGGACGGGGAGCTGGACGGCTTTATCGACGCTTATTTGCGCGCCTCAATGGGGAAGGAAGAATGATTAAGAAAATTTCGTTAACAGCCTTGTTCATTTGCTTGTTGCTCGTCTTTTTGAGCCCCGCTACGGTATGGGCCGACGGTGAGTTGGCCGTGACAGATAGCTCGGCGGAGATGGACTTTCCGATGAGGCTCATTTTTGAAATATCCGCCGGGAGCAACGTCGACATTACCGATATTCGCCTGTGCTACGTGGTCAACCGCATGGAGCACGTGCAGGTCTTTAGTGAGATATATGTCGGTTTCGCGCCGTCGACGACGGTAACGACGCAGTGGGTCTGGGACATGAGGAAAACGGGCGGTCTGCCGCCGGGGTCGAGCGTGGACTACTGGTGGCAGGTAACCGATGCCGGCGGGAAAGAAGTGCATACCGTACCGGCCCGGATTGAAATCGAGGATAACCGATATGACTGGCGGAGAATCACCGAGGGTAAGGTTACGCTTTTCTGGTACGAGGGTGATAATGCCTTCGCGGAAGAGCTCATGGCAGCAGCCCAGACAGCGCTGTCCCGTCTGGCGGAGAATACCGGCGCCGAGCTGGGAAGCCCGGTACGTTTTTACATTTATGCCAATTCTACGGACCTGAGGGGGTCCATGATTTACCCCCAGGAATGGACGGGTGGTGTTGCTTTTACCCGTTACGGCATTATCGCTATCGGCATTGAGCCTAATCTGCGCGATGTAGACTGGGGCAAACGGGTAATTGCCCACGAGCTGACGCATCTGGTGATACACCAGGTGACCTTTAATCCTTATAGCGATTTGCCCACCTGGCTCGACGAGGGTCTGGCGATGACGGCCGAGGGTGAACTGGAGTCCGGTTTTACGAATGCTCTGGCCAGAGCCCGGAACGAGAATAAGCTTATCTCAGTGCGCAGCCTGGCCAGTCCGTTTTCCGCCTATGCCGATGAGTCTCTCCTGGCTTATGCTCAGAGCTACAGGCTGGTGGAGTATCTTATCGATAATTACGGGCGGGAAGAGATGTTTGAACTGCTCAATACCTTCAGGCAGGGCAGCGGATATGACGAGGCTCTGGAGAAGGTCTACGGGTTCGATATGGACGGGTTGAATACCCTGTGGCGGGCTTCTTTAGAGACCGTCGCGGTCCCGTAAAATTATCTCTGGCGTCCGGTAGTCGCTACCGGTTTGGCTTTTACCGCTTTTACGGCATCCTGAATTTTAGGGAGCGTTACGTCTTTGCGATTCCAGGTGGCACCGCACTGGATACATTCGATATAGACGCCGTAGATATCGCATTCCAGCGAGAGGTCGCCACCGCATCTTTTACACGCTTTAGGCCGGACTAAACAGAGCATTTTTCTCCTTCTATCAGGGAATAGCATGGCTGTAAATTATTCCCCTGTAAACCTACTTCTGATGATATTCGCTGGCAGGTTTTTTTTGAATACTGTCAACCCTTATTCTGGTAATAACGCACTTTCAAATTAACTGGTGGTTATTACCCAGTATCTGCCCTTAGGACTTTTGGTAAGAATTCCAGTATTTGTTAACCTCACCCCTTCAGGGTGAACCTTCATGATGAACCCTTCAGGGTGAACCCCTGTTTCCCTTCAGGGTGAACCTTCAGGGTAAAGCTGCGGGATAAGCCGCAGAGGATACTGGGTGGCTTGCCTTCGCTGAAGCTTGAGCGCAAGCAGGCCTGGGTGGGAATAGAAACATCACCCCGAATAGCTTGCCATATTTACGGGCTAAGTGCTAGACTAGGCTGGCATGAAAAAGCTCCATCAGGTTAAATACAGTTCGATGACCATTCATGATTTACCCGTCGCCGACAGGCCGAGGGAGAGGTTGCAGAGGCTCGGGGTGGAGGCATTGTCCGCCCAGGAAATACTGGCGTTGATACTGGGGAGGGGCATCGCCGGGGAGTCGGTGATGGTGACCGCCCAGAGGCTGCTCAGCCAGTTCGGGGGGCTCAAGGGGATTACCGGGGCCTCGCTCGAGGAGCTGTCCCAGGTGCGGGGCATCGGCATCGCCAAGGCCTCCCAGATAAAAGCGGCCGTGGAACTGGCCAGTCGGGTAGAAGGCTACTCGGAATCGGCGGGCAAGACATCGGTAAAGACCCCCGAAGATGTGGCCGGGCTGGTGCAGGGGAGGCTGAAAGGAAAGAAGAAGGAATATTTTCTGGCGTTACTGCTCGATACCAGGAACCAGTTGATAAGGGTGGCGGAAATATCGGTCGGCAGCCTGGACAGCAGTATCGTTCATCCCAGGGAGGTATTCAAGGAGGCGATATCCGCCAGTGCCGCCGCGGTCATCTTCGTCCACAACCACCCTTCCGGGGATACCGAGGCATCGGAAGACGACATACGGTTGACGAAACGGCTGGCCGAAGCCGGGGAGATTGTGGGCATAGATGTCCTCGACCATATTATCATCGGCGGGAAGAACTATGTCAGCCTGAAAAAGGAGGGACTGTTCTAATTTACCGGTACCGCCGAGCTTAGTCCAGGTATAAAGCCAGCCAGCACTCATCGGTGGTAGGTTCTATATACCAAAACTCATTGCCAATCCGCGCCATGCAGATAGCGTGGTACTGGTCGGCTCTAACGGGTTGGCCATACCACTTCTCATATTCTTGAGGAGGCAGGGCTACAACAGACAGGTACATGCCTGCGGCCATAGCCCTGTCTCTCAACTGTAAAGCGAAGTCCTCACACTGACCATTCAGCGATATCAATCCCCGGTTATCCGCAATGAAAGTAATGCTCTGGTCGGTATCGTCGTTTTTCAGGAACTCAAAAAGTTGTTCCGGGCTATCCCAGTCTTTCAGTAGCACCGGCACCTCGAGGGGCACCGGAACTTTCTTCTCAATATAAATGGGCTGTATCACCTCGATGGTCCGTACCGGTTTTTCCACTGATACCGTTTTTACTGCCTCGATATAGACGGGCTCGATAACGGGGTAACTCGAGTTTTTGACATACGTGATGATGTGAGTCTTGGCATGGGTTAATCCCACATTGAGGGCCAGAGTCCATGTAGCGCAGATGACAAGAACGATGGCTACAGGCACGATGACTTTGCCTTTGATTGTGGCTATTTTATCAAGCAACATAGATAGGTCCTGGTATCACTCCGGTAAGAGTAACTACGATAAATTTTACAATGCCGGTATTATACTGGTCATAAAAAAGACATTAAAATTTTATTAAAAGAGGCATTACGCGTAGATGAAAGTCAGCTATGGCCGTTAAATACGGGCGGAAATGCTCGAAGGCTAAATATTACCGGCGGGAAGAACTATGTCAGCCTGAAAAAGGAGGGACTGTTCTAATACGCTCTTCCCGCTTCTGAAATCCTTCATGATAGTTATACAGTCATCATTAAGGATGAACCTCTCTGTCATAGTCGGGCTTCAGCCTGAAGGCTTGACCCGACTATCCGGACCTCTATACCCCCCGGCTGGATTCCCACTTTCGTGGGAATGACACCTGGCGGCAATTTGTCCGCTAATGTTCTTCCGTCATTATCGGTTTTGATTCATCTTCCGGTTTGCGTACGTACTTGGCCGTCAGCGCGATATCCATGAAGACAATGGGTTTGCGGATTATCTTGAACTCCAGTGGCGTATGGACCATGCCGGCCGGGATATGTATGAAACAGGTTTCGGTAATGACAAATTTTTCCTGCTCGCCCTCGGGCCCCACGTAAAGCCAGACTTCAGCATCAAATTCATTCACCCTGGTGGCATCGGCGTTCTGGAAAGCCAGGAACTGGTCGAAATCGTGGGTATGGGGTTCGTTTATCATCAGGAAAGGTTCCGTGACGCAGAACCAGTCCATCCTGTAGCCGGAGTCCCATTCCCTGCCCCAGATATGGAAAGAGGGGGCGGTAAGCTCCGGATATAGCTTGGCGAAATCTCCAACGGGTTTGCTTTTGTAGTACTTGGCATACTTCTCTGAAACCATGCTTCTTCTCCTTATTTAATAGTACTTTAATGATTATACGTTGAGGATTCCTTTCATTTCAAATGTATGCAAAAAAATGTGAGCTATGCATCCCCGGAATTGAATGCATAGCTCACTATAATAAAGGAGGTCACACAGGCCAGCATCCTCCCTGTGTGCCGCTATCGGCCAGGGGAGGGTAGTAACCGATTACCTGACCTTAACCGCTTCTTTTTCCAGTTTTTCTATTTTCTGTTCCTGCTCCGGGCTTATCTCGATGCCCAGCATCTTTAATCTTTTTACCACGTCTCTAGACCTGGTCCGGTTCTTTCTTATGAATTCGAAAATAGCCTCTCTACCTATCACGGTAAGCTGATAACCGGTTCTCCGGTGTCCCTTCAAGTAGCCGCGGTTTACCAGGGAAGTGTAGAGATAGCCGATATATTCACTGGTAATGTCCATCGGGCGGGTCAGCAATCTATCGCCTGTTTTGGTATTAACCACAGTGGCCATCAGTATTATCATTTCACTGGGCAGCATTCTCTCCCCCCTTTAAATAAAGTCACTAGACAAAAAATAGCACAATATGTGACATTTGTCAACTTTTAGTCGTGAATTATACTTCTTGCATACGATTGGTGGTTTTTTCACAACCTCGGCGCCTCTCCAGCTGGCCGTGGCGCGTATATCGTGCATGGGAAACGACTTTGTGTTATATAGTCCCTGGAGAATCTTTTAGAGCTAACCATGAAAAGAGTCATATTCATACTTCTGTCAATTGTGCTGCTGTGCGGCCTGCCACTGGCCGGCTGCCAGGGGCCACAAATCACTCCACCTGATACCACGCCACCTGATACCACGCCACCTGATACCACGCCACCTGATACCCCTGCCATTCTTGGAAGCGGCACACTTAAACTGTATGGAATCGACCCCGTTACCCTCGACCCGGCAGTCTCGGCGGAGACGACCTCGCGCGATTACATCGCTCAGATTTATGGCGGACTGGTGCGACTCGATGACAACATGGAACCGGCGCCGGATATCGCCGAGAGGTGGGAGATTGGTAAAGACCGCCGGACTTACACTTTTTACCTGCGCCAGGATGTCGTATTTCATGACGGGCGCGAGGTTACCGCCGCCGACTTCAAGTACTCCTGGGAGCGTGCCTGCGATCCGGCTACCGGCTCGAATGTAGCCGGCACCTATCTCGGTGACATCGTCGGGGTCAGGGATGTCCTGGCGGGTAAGGCCAGGGAAATCAGCGGCGTTAAAGTCGTTGATGATTACGTCCTTGAAGTCACCATAGATGCCCCCAAGTCCTATTTCCTGTCCAAGCTGACCTGTACTACGGCTTATGTCGTGGATAAGGCCAACGTGGCCAGGGGTGGAGAATGGTGGCGGAAACCGAACGGCACCGGGCCTTTCAAGCTCAAGGAGTGGCAGGAGAATAACCTGCTCGTCCTGGAGAGGAACGAAAGGTATTACGGGCGGGTGGCCGGCATCGAGCGCGTCGAGTTCCAGTTGTGGAGTGGCATACCGATGAATATGTATGAGACCGGGCAAATAGATGTCACCGGCGTTTCCGTGTCCTATATCGACCGGGTTACCGATACGACCGGGCCTTTCTATCAGGAACTGCAGGTAACGCCGGAGTCGAGCTTCAGCTGGATAGGTTTTAACACTACCCGGCCGCCCTTCGACGATGTGAATGTCCGCCGGGCTTTCTCACAGGCTATCGATAAAGACAGGATAGTGTCGCTGGTGTTCCGGGACCTGGTGCAGCGCGCCGACGGCATCCTGCCTCCGGGTATCCCCGGTTATAATGAAAGCCTGGTCGGGCTGGAATACGATGTCGACAAAGCTAAAGAGTGGATGGCCCTTTCTAGATACGGCGATGTGTCCGAACTGCCGCCCATCACACTGACCACCTCTGGCTATGGCGGACTGATACCTTCTTCCCTGGAGGCTATTATCAGCCAGTGGCGTGAGAACCTGGGGGTGGAGGTGACGGTGCGCCAGCTGGAGCCGGAGAGGTATATCTACTATCTCAAGGAAGAGAAGAACGAGATGTTCGACATGGGCTGGGTGCTCGATTATCCCCACCCGCAGAACTTTTTAGATATATTGTTCCACACTGGCGCCGAGAATAACTTTGCCGAGTATTCCAATCCGGAGGTAGACGCCATACTGGACAGGGCGGCGGTGGAGCCGGATTACGAGTTGAGTCTGGAGCTTTACCGGCAGGCGGAGCAGATGCTGGTGGACGATGCCGCCTGCCTGCCGCTGTGGTTCGGGCAGAACTATATCCTGGTAAAACCTTACGTGGAAGGCTACGAGCTTAACCCCATGGGGTTTGTGATGCTGAATAAAGTCTCCATAAGACCTGAGTAGGGGATGCCATGTTATTTTCCTTCCGTTAGCAGATTGTTAGCAAAAAACTCCCTTTCCTTGCCCACTTGCTCTTGATTGACATTTAATCAAGATGTACAATTTATCCAACAATATATAATGTAGACAACAATGATAAATCTAAAAGAGAATCATCTTGAATGGGCACATAAACATCTTGAAAAACATTCGCACAGTAACTTTTTCCCCAGGATATTCGAATATTCAGCAATCTTCCATAACTGGTCTAAAGTAAAGGAATATATATTATCACTCAACCTCAGCAGTTATGTTCCCGCGGCAGTAACAACACACCTTGCTTACAAATATAATAGAACTTATAGAGCAGTACACCAGTTGGAACCAATAGATACTATTATTTACACTGCCCTAGTGCGAGAGGTTTGTGAAGTTATCGAAAAATACAGAAGACCAATATCAGAAAATAGTGTATTTTCGTACAGGATAAAACCTGATTCAGAAGGAAATTTTTTCCTCGATTCAGACGGTTGGGGAAGCTACGTTTCAAGATTAGAGGAACTTTCGATAAAATATGATTCAGGATATGTTTTAGTATGTGATATTACTGATTTCTATAACCAAATCAACGTACATAGAATCCAAAGCCTCATGACCGAAGCAGGTAACGGTGCATTTAACAATCAAGCGAATATAATACACGAATTTATACTAAATCTTAATGATAGAGGTTCACGAGGAATTCCGATTGGTCCGCAAGCAAGCATTATTCTTGCTGAATTAATAATGGCTAGTGTTGATAATCACATTAAAACACAGACAGATGATTTCGCACGGTACGTAGATGATATCAGGGTATTCTTCAACACTTATGAGGAAGCAGTTATTGCACTCCACAATTTAACAGATTGTCTAAACTCAGAACATCATCTTGTATTATCAGGAGAAAAAACAAAGATATTTACAATGGATAGATTTCATGAAATTTCTTTCAAAGATGCACAAGAGGAAGAAAACAGGTCCATTTTAGCTAGAGCTAATGAACGAGCTCAAGAAAAAATTGATGTATTATTTGAAAACCTCCCACCTTATACCGAAGACATTGATTGGGGAGAAGAATACGATAAGGCTTTTCAAAAGATTATTGAGGATGAACACTTTATACTCCTCTCAGACACATATGCAGACCTCTTCTCAAAATCCCTTGTAACTAGTATGGATTTATCTCTTCTCAGATACATTCTAATAAAAGCTAGAGGTTATCGTATCCGTAGTATCCTTCCCCTTGTACTAGATAATTTTGAAAGATTGCTGCCTTTACTTAGAGAAGTGATAATTTATCTCTATGCAGTGATAAATGATGATGTTGTCGTTCGATACAAAACCCAGTTCGAAACCATCTTATCATCTTATTATACTAATCTACCTTTCATAAACCTTTGGATAGCGCGCTTATTATCAAATAAATGCTTTAATACAATTGACCTTCCAAAGAACTATAATAGTTTTCCTGATATTAGAAGCAAGTCTATTATTGCCCAAAGACGGCAAGATACTACTTGGGTAAGGAGTTTTCGTGGTAAGTTAACTCATTTAGGGCCGTCTGATAAACGTGGGATTATGCAATCCTTACATATCCTTCCATTACAAGAGATGCAACCATGGATAAGCAGTATTGCTGCAAGTGGTGATATTATTGACGAATCGATAGCATCTTACTTGATTTCCAAAAAGAAATCCGGCCAATAATTTATCTCAAGTTTATTACCATTCTTACGATAATCTGGAAAGCATTTGAAAAACTACGTTAGCAAACGATTAGCAAAAACACTCATGCCCCCGTTTTCAGGGGGCATTTTAGCTCTTATGGGGTGGTGGGGTAATACTAACGGGATAAGCCTTAGATGATACAGGGCGGTAGGGTGGGAATAGATATCTATGTTTCATCTGGCATGCCAGCCGTAGCCTTGGCGCAGGCTGGCGGAGGGGGTGGGATTCGAACCCACGGTCCCCTTGCGGGAACAACGGTTTTCAAGACCGTCACCATCGGCCACTCGGACACCCCTCCGGAGTTAAATTACATCCGTAAAAAGTATTATTATTCTTTCGTTTTTCTAACTCCCCAGTATCTAGCCAGTATACCGCTGCCGATCCAGAGAGCTATGGCTATAATAAGACCTACAAAGAAATCGAGTGAGGTGAAAAAAATTCCTAGCAGAAGAATAATAAGTCCCAATAAACCCATAATGCTGATATAAGCTCTTTTAGCCTGTTTTGACATATTATTCACCTCCATTTATTTACTCGTTAAGGCTGCCTCTTCCGGCCACCCGGATAACACTTCTAGCTATAAATTTTACCTGAGAATCATTCTGGAGGCAAGGCGGGCATATATGGCGTTTGGGCTGACACTTAATTTGAGCGTGAACTTTTTGGTTATTGCCTGGGTCTCCGCCTCAGCTCGAAGATATTATTGACCTCGCCGTCAGGGCAGGCTACCTGAACAACATCGGGGTCGTCCTGCCAGGGGAACGTGCCCCCGAATTGAAGTGTCAAAGCGAAGGGGTAGAGGGCATTGAAGGCCAGGCTGCACATGCCCGGCGGGGTCATGTAATTAAAGACCCATTCGTCGCCGATTTGATGGCCGGAGTGGCAGGGGTTCTGGTTGCCGACCAGTTTGATGACCACCTCGTACTCTTTCGTTTCCATAAATAGTCTCCTGATTATAACGGTTTTACATTATTTCGGAGTAGGAGTACCTGTGGATTATTATACAGGTATGCCGGAGAAATCTCCATCCAGAGCCGGTGAGTTTAAGAGTAGTCTGGCTGTATCGGGCAGGTAGAGGCTGCGAACGTCCGCTAATGAGCCAATGGACTGCCGTGATACAGAGGAGGCTCATAGCCCGTATTCACCGATAGACGGAGTCGAGGTTATGAGCCTCGCCATATCTATGAGGCGTTAAGAAGCGATATAAATTCTTTTTGCGGTTGGTGGGGGCTTATACTAGCTTGAGGCTTTCCTGAGCAAACCCAAACCGGCCAGTACCAGGCCCGCACCAATGATTATGTTGATGATTCCGGTGGTCTGGACAAAGCTGGCGGTACCTACATTTGACTTGGCCAGTCCCAGTCCTACCTTATTTCCATACAGGGCGTTGTACTCGGGACTTATTGGAGTTCCTGCCGCTTTCGCCTGGTTATACTGGGCTGTTACTGCATCGTATGTGGCATCCAATTGATCCAGTGGAAGTGGCGCTATGGAGTCGGCGACTTTCTGCTCCGCGTCGGCGGCCTGGGTGATGAAGAGGACGCCCAGGACAAGGCTGGCTAACCCGAGAATTACCACGATGACTGCCATTACACGCATTTTAGAATCCCTCCTTTACTTTGCACCTAGAATTTCTAGGTATAATATCGTAAAAATCCTGCCGTGTCAAGTGCTACAGTAACTTATTGTTCGGTTTTGGTTATTTCGGTATTATTTCAAACTCACATCGTTTATACCTCACCCCCTGACCCCCTCTCCAATCAGCGAGATAGGAACGGTCACGGAAATAATTTAATTGGAGAGGGGGAAGGGTTTTGAGAGGGGGCTCCGCCCCCTCTCGCTGCGCACTCCCCTGCGGGGGTGGTGGTGAAATACTACGGGATAAGCCGAGAATGATACCGGGCGGCCCGGGTGGGAATAGATATCTCC
>JAUWZF010000034.1 GCA_030615475.1 Dehalococcoidales bacterium
CCTTATCGAATCCGCCCGGGGAATGGGTATGACCAGATGGCAGATAATTCGGAAAATAGAATTGCCGCTTGCCATGCCGGTAATAATGACAGGAATAAGAGTTTCCACTGTGATTACCGTAGGGACAGCCGAACTGGCGGTTCTGGTTGGCGGCAAGGGCCTGGGGACAATTACTTTTACCGGAGTCTTTGCCCGGGAGGTCCTGCTTATCATACAGGGAGCAGCACCCACGGCATTCCTGGCTGTTAGTCTTGGGGTTATTCTGGAATGTATTGAAAAATGGATAACCCCGCGTGGCCTGAAAATCAAGGCGCAAAAATTCTTGAAGGGGGGTGATAGATAATAAAAAAAATAGTGGTAATCATGAGCCTGAACTTGTAGAATGTATAGCACATAATTAAGGAGGTTTTTTGATGCGCAAGATAGTTTTTATTTGTATGGCAATAATCATTGGTCTTGTTCCTATCGTGACGACGGGGTGTGAAGAAGAGGGCAAGGTGGTAACAGTCGGCAACAAGAACTTCACCGAGGAGTATGTTATCGGCCAGTTGATGAAGCAGGTGCTGGAGGAGAACGGTTTTACGGTTACCCTGGTATCTGACCTCTCCACAATGGCCCTCAGGGAGGGGATGGAAGCCGGAGATATTGATATCTGTGCCGATTATTCCGGGACAGCCTGGATGACTCATCTCGGCCACGAATACACGCCGGGTGTTGACAATAACGAGATATATCAGATGGTAAAGGAAGAGGATGCCGGGAACGGGTTCATCTGGCTGGATGCGATCTGGAATAACAATACCTACGTTCTTGTTTCCTGGCCTGATTTCGTCCAGGAGAATAATCTGCAAACCATCTCCGATCTGGCGGCGCTCTATAACTCGGGAGCGGATGTTAAAACATTTGTAGGTTTCGAGTTCTCCACCCGCCCCGATGGGCTGCCCGCTTTAGAGCAGCATTATGGCTATAAAGTCCCCGGGGACTCCCTCATGACCGGGGCTCCAGGGGCGTCACTCCTGGGTCTGGAAAACCGCGAGTGTGATGTCGCTATGGCCTTTGGTACGGATGCCATTATCGCCAAATATTCCTGGCATGTGTATCAGGACGACAAGGCTTTCTGGCCGCCCTACGACCTGGCGCCTTATGTCCGCCAGGAAGTCCTCGATAAATACCCCGAAATTGAGGATATCCTCAATGAGTTGGTAGCCACCTTCCCCGGCGGCGGTAAAGCAGCTACTACGGCACTAGTCGCCGAAGGGCAGAAAGCCTGGCAAGCCTTAAACGCCAGGGTTGACAATGATAAGATGGAACCGGATGAGGTTGCCCGGGAGTACCTTATCGCCCATGGCTTGGTTAAGGAATAACAGTTTTTAAGTAAAAGAAGCGGAGCAAAAATGAAATTGGTCCGGAGTGCTCCGCTTCTTTTGCAATGTGCCGACCATTGCCCGCAACTGATGTTACGATAAAAACACAGGCGTACCAGTGTTCGTTCAATGGTAATGGTTTCAGAATAGCTCAAGGCTTTAAAGGGGGAGCAGTGATGCTCCCCCTTTTCCCAGGTAACAAAATGACCACTTGTCTAATCCTGTTAAAAAGTTCCGCCAAACCTCAAGCCTGATATCCACACTTGATCTATCTAAGTAAAAAAGGAACCTATTTATAAAAAATCAATTTAATCAATTCACTAAGAACCTTAGATTTTATGATTCGGTGAACCTTTGTTCATATAATGAAGCTATTTCGTAGCTACGAAAAGACTATCTATATAGTCTCTTTCTTATCTCCCACGGGATGAAAAAGTCTAACGTTCATAATTAGGTTATACTAATGCTTTTAACTTTGTTAATGCTGGCCTGACCAATCACCCTGTCTTGAGCTTCCTGATAAAGCCTGGGATTAGCCGCGGCTACTTTCGGAGTGCCTATTCTGCCACAAGCCGTTAAAGTTTAACCCGTTTATCGTAGATAACAGAGGGAGATGATCCAGCCTGTGGAGAGATACAGGCAGCCAGGTGAGAAAGATGGGGATAGTATGACCTCTTTCGTGATGGAGAGATTCGCCAATGTTGATGGACGAGGATTCCAGGAGCAGCGCTGTCCGGCTCTCCCATAGAAATTTTCAATATTTATCAATAAATCCTTGACTTTAATAGACTCTATAATATATCATATGGCATCGCTAAAATTTTCATAAAAGGAGGTACACAGAGGCAACATACTTGATAAACCAAAGTTTGAATTCTCGGAATACCAAAATTCGTAAGGAGGTTCTAGAATGAAGAAATTATTATTGGTGCTTCTTGCAGTTATCGTGGCAGGCACTCTGGGCTTTACGGCTTGTGGCGAATCAGAACCAGAGGCACCGGCACTAGACCCGGATAAAGTATATTATCTCAAGTACATTGATTGGGGACCAGAATTCTGGGACATCGGGGTACGCGCCAAGGAATGGATTGCGGAGGTTGAGAAGCGCACCAATGGCAAGGTTATAATTGAAGCCTATTTTGCTGAATCCCTGGTTAAGCGTCTGGACACCTACCGGTCTCTTGAAACCGGTGTTGCCGATATAGCTCTCTACGTTCTCGGTGGCAATCCGGGTGTGCATCAGCTAAACCGCGTTATCGACCTGCCCGGTACCGGCATACCCAATGAGCGTGCTCAAATGGAAATATACAAGAAACTGCGGGATAAGTACCCGGAGCTTGACGAAGAGTACGGGAATGTTTTCGTGCTGCGCATGATGGGCCTGCCGCCAGAACACATTCATACCACCGATAAGTTTAAACAGGTATTAGTCCCGGAGGACCTGGCCGGCCTCAAGACATATGCCAATATACTCTGGGAAGAACAAATCAGCGCCTATGGCGCTGCTATTGTCAACCCGTCGCCAATGGAATGGTATACCTCGCTGGATACGAATCTCATACAAGGGATGTTCATGCACTGGAACGCCGTTTACGATGTCGGTCTGCTTGAACTGTTTAAGTACCATACAATAGTTGGAGAAGGTGGTATGGGCATGCAGACAATCGGCTGGATTATGAACCGTGACAGCTTTAACCAGCTGCCGGCCGAGTACCGTAAAATTATCCTAGAAACCGCCGAAGAGTGGCAGGAGCCCTCGCTCGAGGACTCGGTCAACACGGCCAGAGAAGGCAGAGCGGCCGCCATCGAGATGGGGCATGAAGTCGTAGACCTGACGCCGGCGCAACAACAGGTGTGGTTCGACCTTTCCGAACCGATTCACGAGCAGTGGATAGCCGAATCCGAAGCTGCCGGTTTTGACACCGCGCGAGATATCTTTAACGACATGATGGATATGATCGAAGATTACAAATAAGAATTTGAGGGAACACTAACGAAAACTCTAGCCTTATTTCGATCACTGGATAAAAGAATAGCGCAGATAAGCGAGATATTTGGTATAGTGGCGGTGGGCGTCCTGGTCTGCATGATGATGCTCACCGTCACTGACGTCTGTCTGCGCTATTTTTTCAATCGCCCCATCATGGCCAGCAAGGAAATCACGGAATATATGATGGCTATCGTGGGGTTCCTCGGGCTTGCCTGGTGTGCCCTGAAGGGAATGCACATCAAGGTAAACCTGTTAGTCGGTAGGTTTTCAGAGAGAACGCAGGCAATTATTGATACCGTCAATCATATTATTGTTATTGGGCTATGTGTTCTCTTTGCCTCGCAGGCCTTTTCGGAATCTCTTATCGTTAAGGAGTTGGGGCGGGGCTCTGACATTACCGGCATCCCGAATTTCCCGTTTTATCTGGTTGTATTCTTCGGTTTTTTCTTGCTGTTACTGGTCATGGTACCAATCTTAATTAAGTCCATTAAAAAGGTACGGGAAAAGTGAGTTCGGAATTAATTGGCGGAATCGGCGTAATCGTACTGGTTATCCTCGTTTTCATGAAGATATGGATCGGTGCCGCCATGGCGCTGGTTGGCATTATTGGCTACGGTATTATCGCAGGCTTTGATCACGCTTTTATTGTCGCCGGCCAATTGCCCTACAGTACTATCGCCTTCTACCCCATAACGGCAATTCCACTGTTCGTGCTCATGGGTGCGGTAATTTCCAACACCGGTGTCAGTGGAGACCTGTACAACGCCGCCCACAAGTGGATAGGGCGGTTGCGAGGAGGACTGGCCATGGCTACCGTAGGAGCCTGTGCCGCCTTTTCCGCCGTGTGCGGTTCCAGTACGGCAACGGCGGCTACCATGGGTAAAGTCGCCCTTCCTGAGATGAAAAGACTCGACTACGACGATAAGCTGGCTACCGGTAGCGTTGCCGCCGGGGGTACCATGGGTATCCTTATCCCGCCCAGTATGGGATTTATTCTATACGGCATTCTTACCGAGGTGTCAATCGGCCGTTTATTCATGGCGGGGATAATCCCTGGGATAACCGAAGCCGCGTTTTATGTCGGCGCCATCTGGATAGTAACGCGGTTCAATCCGAAGCTCGGCCCGCGAGGACCGAAGTTCAGTCTCAAAGAGAAGGTATACTCGTTAAAAAATACCTGGGCGATGCTGGCCCTTTTTATATTGGTCATGGGTGGTATCTACATGGGGGTTTTCACTCCCACTGAAGCCGGGGCGCTCGGCGCCTTCCTGGCTATCGTTATCAGTCTAGTTGGCCGTAAACTCAACTGGACGAATTTTCGTGGCTCTGTCGTGGAGACAGCCCAGATTACGGCCATGATTGTCTTAATGATAGTCGGAGCCTTCATGCTGATGCGCTTTCTGGCCGTAAGCAGGTTGCCTACGCTATTAAGCGATTTTGTCGTCGGATTACCCGTAGCCGATATCTGGATTCTGGTGGTTATAATAGTAATGTACATAATCCTCGGTTGTTTTCTGGACATTTACGCCTCTATCATCCTCACCCTTCCCATAATATTCCCTGTGATTATGGCTTTGGGGCTTAATCCGATATGGTTCGGGGTGATAATGGTAAGAGTAATGGAGATTGGACTGATTACCCCGCCCATGGGGATGAATGTCTTTATCCTGTCTTCGGTAACCGATGTCCCCGTTGGCACCATATTCCGTGGCGTAATACCATTCTTGATAGCTGATTTCCTCCATGTCGCTCTGCTGGTAGCGATACCGGCGATTTCACTATTCCTGCCCAATACCATGTAACACTGTTGATTGAGCAGTGAAGAAGCGAGTACAATCATATACAACTGACCTGCCCCCCGAAAAGGAGTTCAGTTATAATGTTAGTCTTAGTAAAATCACAATAGCTTATTTTGTGACCTCATAGAAAATCGTTCCTTTTTATGAAGCATCGCTACCCTTAGCCTTCGGACGTGAAATTCACAGCACCTTTTTAGGCGGTAAACAGAACGTCAGAATGTTTAATAAAAAGGGGAGCGTTAATGTTCCCCTCTCTTAATAAATCCAAATTACTGGTCATCAGTGAAATAACATCTGCATGTCCGTATTTCTATCATAACATAAACTGAGAGGGAGCCTGTATCGACTCCCCCTCAGTGGAAGGCCTGCATAAGACCTCCTAACTTAGTGTAGCTATTTAACCAGTTCATTCACGAACTCACCAAATACCTGGTTGTGAAGGTCGGCATCCTCGGCAGTAGTAGCTGGGGAGATAAGTACCATACTGTGGAACGGCGTGAGCAAGATGCCGCGGTTAGCCATATACACATGAACCAGAGCGTCCAGGTCATCGTCAAATGCTTCTTCGGACTCAAGGCCGTTCTTGGGCGGGACCGGGCAGAAGCGGTACTCAGCCCGGCAACCCAAGCGGTTCACGTGCCACGGCAGGTGGTTATCCTTTATTATCTCAGCCACGCCATCAGCCAGCCTCTTGGTGATAATAATCATACGTTCGTAAGCTTCCTGGGTCAGAACGTGTTCCAAAGTTGCCCTGATTGCCGCTGCCTGGATGACGCTACCGGCTAACGTCCCGCCAACCCCCAAGCCGAAGCTCCGTTCCCCCGTATCAAGCTTAGCAGCGACCTCCTCAGCCAAACCCAGAGCCGCCACGGGTAAACCGCTGGCAATGGCTTTTCCGATGGTGAAGAAGTCAGGCTCCAGGTTCCAGATACGGGTAAGCCCGCCCGGACCGGCGGAGATGGTATGCGTTTCGTCAATAATCAGCAGGGTGCCGAAGCGGCGCGTAATCTCACGTAATGCCGCATGATAGCCTGGCTCAGGAAGGATTATACCGGCATTGGTCATGGCCGGTTCACACAGCACACAGGCAACATCCTGGGGAGACAAGGCTTTCTCTAAGGTATCAAGGTCATTAAATTGGATTACCCGTGATGCTGGGTTGGGCAAAGGCCCCACGACGCTCCTTCTCTGTGCCTTATACGGGCCGCCGCTAACGCTGACCAGCGCCTCGTCCACACTACCATGGTAGCAACCATCATAGACAAGAACTAAGTTTCGGCCTGTGGCACGGCGTGCCATTTTGATAGCAAATCTGTCGGCATCCGTGGCCGTGGTATAAATCTGCCAGTAAGGCAGGCCAAAACGGCGTGCCAACTCTTCTCCCACCCAGACGGAGTCTTCCGAGGGAAGCATACAAGTCATGCCTTTGTATACCTGCTTGGCAATGGCATCGGCGGCAGGTGTTGGTGAGTGTCCCGTCAGCGCCCCAGAATCACCCAGACACAGGTCTACGTAGGTATGACCATCAACATCAGTCAAGCGGGCATCTTTAGCCTCCGTTACGAAGACAGGGAAAGCCCCCGGCCACTCTGTCATCCAGCTCATGGGAACACCCCGGAAAAGCGAGCCCTTCGCCCTCTGGAACAGTGCCCTTGATTTTTGACGCTCGGCAATATAGCGTTCTTCTTCACGCTCTATTAGTGTCTTGATTCTGGAGCGGTCGATGTTCACCATGCCAATACCCTCCTTGTATCGTTCATTCGCTGGTATATATTTTGCCTGAACAGATATACACCTTTCGCCCATGCTTGTCAAGCTGTAAATCCTTCCAGTACCTGGACTTTATGTGCTAAGTCCAGATGATGTTATGTTGATTGCACCTCAACCCCGTGATACACTTTGCAACAAGTATGAAGATTTCATACCTCACAGAAAGGAGGAGCAGAATGCAAAACCAGTCCTGCCCAAAAATACTGGCCGGCGAAAAACAATTGGGCCCCTACCCCATGGAAAAGCTGAAACATGTTGATCAGCCCACCACTAAAATCACCGAGAATATTGAGAGAACTGATGAGAAGGAACACGGCTTCAGCCGAGCTGAACTCGGTAAGCTTGGGCCCATTGCCGAAAGGGAATACAACCGTTTCTGTGAAAAGTATCCCATATCGCTGGCCATGTGGGACATACCGCCGCTACTGGAGCATATCGCTGATGGCGAGGTAGACCCCCATCAAGCGCCGATACCTCAAGACCCAGAAGTCTTGAGCCGCCACATTAAGAGCCTGGGCTATTTTCTGAGAGCTAACATCGTGGGGGTTTGTCGCTTGCCTCAGTGGTCGCTATACAGCTACAACATGGAGGGCGAGCCGGTGGTATGCGACCACCAGTTTGCCATAGTCATCGTTATCGACCAAGACTACCGAACCATGAACAGCTCCAGGGGGGACGACTGGATATCCTGCTCCCAGAGCTTTCTGAGCTATAACACCTCTGGCTTTATCGCCTGTATGATGGCCAGCTATATCAGGCGGCTTGGTTACCCAGCCCGCGCCCATTTCGAGGGTGGCCCTGAAGGTGCCTACCAAATGGCGGTCACCCCACTGCTCCTTCTGGCCGGCATCGGTGAGATGTGCCGAGCGGGTATAGTGCTCAACCCCTTTCTGGGCACCCGCTTCAAGGCATCGGTGGTCACCACCGACCTGCCCCTGGAACCGGACAAGCCGGTCGACTTTGGCCTTCAGCAGTTTTGCCAGAAATGCCTGAAATGTGCTCGTGAATGTCCGTCGCAAGCCATCCCCCTCGGTGACAAGATGATACATAATGGCTACGAGGTCTGGAAGCTGGATACCGACCGCTGCACCCTGTATCGGGTAACCAACCAGAATGGCGCCGCCTGTGGTCGCTGTATCAAGGTCTGCCCCTGGAATAAACCACAGGGGTGGATTCATGATATGGTCAGGTGGATGGTGAGGCACACCTCGTTTCTGGACAAGTTGCTGATCAAGATGGACGATGTCTGGGGCTATGGCCAGCAGGACACCGGAGATAAATGGTGGTTTGATTTAGAAGAAGTGGATGGTACTTTACAGATACCAGAGGGGGAAAATAGAGAATAGCTCCAATAAGGAGATAAATCCCAAATTGAGCGAGCTGCCATAAATCTTATTGGCACTGAGCTACTGTTGCCGGATGGTGGTTCTATAGAATGGTCGAAGCGGTGATTGGCAGTGTACATTACGGATTATATGTAGTTGTCAGGTGTGAATTCATCCGAGATAACGAAAGCTTGTTCTATCACCCCGTTGAACAGAAGCCCAGAATGTTAAGCTAAGGTCACAAAGTAGTATATTGTTGGTTTGTTAGAATTTGTTTTACATTATCTTGAAAGAAATTCTTGGTTATGATATTCTAATGTTACAGGATTAACCGAATTCATCCGGAAACTAAAAAACTAGTGAGCACCTGATTCGGTAAAAAGAGGGCTGTATTACTTTGGGATTTACGTTCAGAGAGTGTCAAAATTGGGAGAAAATTAGCCCCTGACTTTTAATCAGGGTGTCACAGGTTCGAGACCTGTACGGCCTATTTC
>JAUWZF010000019.1 GCA_030615475.1 Dehalococcoidales bacterium
GATAATTACGATAAATGGCTCAGGAAGATAAAGAAGATGCTCGACCCCAATACGGTGGGCGACTGGACGGCTTACATACCGCCGGAATACCCCGACTACGCCAAAGACGGCGACTACGTCCTGCCGTCCTACGGCAAGGAAGAGATTCTATGAGATAATAGACGCCACTCTATTCCTTACTTCTCCCGAACGTAGTCGGCACCCATCCCGACCGTAAAATGGAATATCGGCCTCTCCACCCTCCGCACGATGAGAGGACAGTGCGTCATGCCCGCCGGGATATAGGCCAGAAAACTTTTAGTCATGACATGCTTTTCGCCGTCCAGCCACAGTTCTACTTCTCCGCATAAATCACGAGGGTCCTCAAAATTGGTGCCGAAAAATGTGACTACTTCCGTAAAGGAATGGGTGTGTGCTTCAGCGGCAGGTTGTTCCGAGGCACACTCCGGCCATATCCAGACACTTTCCGAGTAGAAAGCCCCGGGAATAACCTCCCCGTCCAGCCACATCACGTGCGTTGGTGTGACGGGCACGCCGTCGGTTTTCTGACCAATCCCGCTCCGCTCGCCGGGAAACAATTTATCCGCCTTTACGTCGGTAATGATATATTTGCTGGTTTTCAATTCTGCCATTTCTATTCCCCCCCTCTCTGTTTATCCGGTACAGCTTAAAAAGCTGCCCGGTCCCTCCCGATTCAACCGGAAGAGCCCGGGCATATGAAAACCTTTCCAGAATTACTTATTATTCCAGACGCTCACCCGGCCGGGCAAAAAAGCTGTCTCCCCAGCCCTCTCTCATGGTGCCGGCGCCGAGCATTATCGCCATCTCGATAAAGGGTTTCTTTACCTCGTGCCAGTTAAGCGGGCCGTGGCGCAGACCCCTCGGAATATACATACCGTAACTGGTATCGAACTGCAGCATGTCACCCCCCATGCCGAATTCCATTTTACCGCCGAGGTCTTCGGGGTTGGCAGGGTCGCCGCCGATATGCAGGACAATCTCATCATAATTTTTATGCACCATCTCACCTATTCCCGGTTCTACTACACCCCATCTCCAGCCGAACTCGATATAGTAGTTGGCGACATTTATCTGGGTGCGGCTCATGTATGTCATCGTGGGACTCTGCCGTCCCTTCTGGAAGTTGCCCCCCGCCTCCCTCATTGGGCTACGGATAACGTACTGCTCGTAATCGATATTGTCCTTCTTGGTGGGCAGTCCTTCCTTGGGCTTGGATATACCGCTCTCTCCCCACCCCTTGAAGGGGTCACCCGTCCCCAGCATCATCGCCATCTCGATGTGCGGAAACTCGAACTTATTCCAGATTAGCGGTCCGTGCGGTACTCCCGCGGGAACGAATACCCCCGTCGTCGTGTTGAACGTTATCGGCTGCCCACCGACGTAAAACGTTATCTCCCCACCGAGTACCTGCGGCCTTTGCCAGTCGCCGCCCCAGTGGATAACAATCTCGTCGTAGTCGTGCACGTGCTCGTGGATATGGGGGTTCGGTTCCGGTATATCGTATATCCAGCCTAGTTCGATATAGTAGTTGGCTTCCGGTACCTGCTTGCTGCTCATGTAAGTCATTGTGGGTTGCTGCCGCCCTTTTACATTTGGATTACCCGCCTCGTAAATGGGCTTCCTTACCGCATATTTCTCATATTGACTTTCTGCCATGAAATATTGTCCTCCTTGCGTATTATCAGGGACTCGTGATTATGATACTTGAGTAATCGCAACCGTGTCAAAATACTCCGGATTATAAAAGCCTCTAGTCAAAGCCGTAGAACTTCGCAACCTTGTCCAGCGGCTCTCTGGCGGTGCGGCTCTTATTTATCGGGTTATCCCAGTCGGGGTAGCCGATGGCGATTCCCAGCGCGATGAGCTTGTCCCCGGGTATGCCCAGCACTTTCCTGACGATGTCGGGGTAAACGACGGCCTGCGCCTGCGCCACGGTCCCCAGTCCGTAGCTGGTGGCCAGCAGCATGATGTTCTGCACCGCCGAGCCGGAGTCGTACAACGACCAGACGTTAATGCCCTTGGACTGCTGAAAAATCGGCTTTCCGACGAGGAGATAAATACACGTCGAGGCGCCGTAGTGCCGGAAATTGTCTATCGTACGGGCGTCCCACTCTTCCTTGGTCAGTTCTTTGCGGTCTTTAGGCTGCAGGGCGCGGATACGTCCCATGTACGGTTCGGGATACTCATAAGGTCGTGCGACCTCGTTATAAGGCTCCTGTACGCCCTTTTTCACGAAGCCTTCCTCTATCTCTTTCAGCTTCTCCCCGGTGGCTACGGCGAATTCCCAGGGCTGGGTATTGGCCCATGACGGCGCCCGCAGGGCCTGCTCCATTATCTTTTTAATAATATCCAGCGGGACGGGGTCAGACTTGAAAGCCCGGATACTCTTTCTCTCTTTGATGGCTTCGACGACATCCATGTTTTATCCTCCTTTAACGGTTTAGCTTATCCTGCTCCTTATATAATTATCGGCGTTTTTAATTTGTGAAGTCAAATTGGCCTACCGCACGGGTCCACCATTACTATCCCGCTATTGACAAAATTACACCGCAGCCTTACCATGAAAAGACACATTCAAGAGGTGACGGGCGCGTGGGAATATTCAATCGAACTCAGCCGAATGACGTCCTGTTTCTCCAGCCGGTGCGCCTTGCCGACGAGAAAATGCCCAGGGGCAAGGTGAAGATGCTCTATTGCGACGTCTCCGGCAAAGTCTATTCATCAATCGTCAGCCGTCTGGTATATGAACGCGCCCGGGACAACGCGGCCAGCATGGCGCACCGCCGCAAGTCCTTCGCCACTCTCGGCCTGGAGACCGGCCCCGGCCAGTTCATCCCGGCCACTGTCGAGGTGGGCCAGAAAGAAGCATGGGCAATGGAACACATCCTGGAGCACGCTCTCAAAAACGGCAGACTGCCGGATATACTGAAAAAATACCTCAAGCCGATAATAAGGCTCGATGAAGCCGACCGCGAAGCCATCATCTCAGAATACAGGAAGCGCCGGCGCCAGGCGCAGCCGGAAGCTACCCCCAGGGTACTGGAGAGGTTGCCGTATTATCAGGAACAGGACATCGAAATTTCCATGCCGATTTATAAAGCCGAATACAGCTATCCCCTTATCGTCCTGAAACGCCTTCGGCCGGATGAGCATATACCGCATAATACCCAGAGTCTGCTGATTCTGGACAGCGACGGCGACATGGCTGTAATCAAGGTGCCCACCAAATTAGTCCGCAAGATGGAAATAGAACTGACGGAGCATAGCGGGAAGAAACGCGACAATACCTGTGTGCTTATCTCGCAGTATCCGGAGGGCTATGCCCTGAGCTATATGTCGATAAGCCGCCAGCAGAAAAAAGCTCTGGATACGCTAACGAGATACTTCGAAGAGACCGGCAGCAGCAAACAACCCGTCTCGATAGCCGTGAGAACCGTAATCACCCGGGCTAAAGACCGGGTGTCTTCTCCAACCCGTTAGACAGGAAATCAGCCTAAGACTTTCCGTCTTTTCCCGGCGATTTATTCTTTTCCTCCCCACCCCCGAAAAGCTTGTCACCATTGGTAACAATATTATCCGTTCGCCCCGCCATATCCGTGGGGCGGGGGCCCGCTTTCTGTCCGAATTTCGGTATACGCGGCGAAAATACCCAGGCATAGACGTCCGGCAGTCTCGTCTTCTCCAGCAGAAGCACCAGTATCGAGGTAATCACGATACTGAAAAGAACGACGCCATAGGTCACATCCCTAATTATTTCCCCGCCGACCACTCCCTGCTGCAATGGTATGCTGGCCAGCACCACCGCGGCCAGGCCCTTCGGCACCATGACCGCCATGACAGAAAAGTCTTTCGGCCCCACGGCCTGCCGTATGGACAGCTTGACCGCAGGTATGCGCAGGACAAAGGCCACTGCCGTAAGTATCAGGGCGATAATAATAAGCTCGTTGCTTATCAGTTCCAGCGAGATACCGAGGTAGATAAAGAAAAAGGTCTTGAGCAGAAAAGCCACTTCGCTGAAGAATAACTTTTCCGTCTCATTAAGACCGACAGCTTCCTTTGCTGTCAGCGTTTTGAATATCGGGATACGTATTGTCTCGATATTGCCGATGGTAATACCGAAAGCCAGGGCGGCAATGGCCCCGCTGAATCCAAAATATTCCACAAGACCATAGATTACGAAGACAAAAGCCGGCGTGGTAAAAATGGCGTTTTTCACGGCGCGTATTTTATTAAGCAGGACTGACCAGATGAGGGCGCCGATGATACCGAACACCAGGGCGACCAGAAACGAAGCGATAAGGTTGCCGGATACCGAGGCGATTTCGAATTTGCCGACGACATACGCCTGGACCAGCGCCATGGTAATCACGATGCTGAGGACATCGTTCACCGACGACTCCACCGAAAGCAGGGTGCTGGTTTCCTCTTTTATCCTGAGTTGCCTGACCAGAGGTATGACGACCGCCTCCGAAGTGGAGCCGACAATCGCCCCCAGGATGAAGGCCGGCAGGACTTCAAGGTCGGTCAGCCAGATAGCGAATCCGGCCACGACGGCCATCGTCGAGAAGAAGCTGAGGGGAGCCAGGGCCATCGCCCCACCCATCACCGCCCGCAGCATACTTAATCGCAGGGCAAGGCCGCTCTCAAAAAGTATGATAATCAGGGTCACCGTCGTAAAGACCGGCCCTACCGCTCCAAACAACTCCGGTGACGCCTCGTCCAGCAGGAGGCCCACGCAGATTCCTATGACAATCAGTAAAAGGACGTCGGGAATCCTGGTGCGACTGAAGATACCGGTAAAAAGGTGCGCCAGGAACACCAGTATGCCCACAACAGCGATTACCCAGGCGACATTTTCCATATCCATTATTGCATGACCATCGTGGTTAATGTTAGTATCACCGTGAATTATGGCATCGGCTACGGTAAAGTTCAAGTTGCAGGGTGTCTCAACGAGGCATCAGCCCCCTGGACATAGAATTTGCCTTCAAAATAAGATGAATTTATAATGTAGAACAGAATCTAAGGAGGCTTTACATGAAAATAGACATCTATTCCCACATCATGACCAGGAAATACACGGAGCTCTACGCCAAGAAGAATAAAGCTATCGAGCAGCGTATAGAATTCCGCAGCATCGCGGTCGTCGACCTTGAGGTGAGATTGCGGCTCATGAACCGGTACCCGGACATACTGCAGGTATTGACCGTCGCCAATATCCCCTTGGAGACATTCGCCAAACCGGCCGATGCCGTCGAACTGGCCGGAATCGCCAACGAGGAACTCGCCGAGCTCGTGGACAGGTACCCTGACAAGTTCATCGCCGGCGTAGCCTGCCTGCCCATGAACGATATCGACGCGGCGCTGGAAGAGGCCGACAGGGCGATTATGAAGCTGGGACTGAAAGGCGTGCAGATATACAGTCGGATAGACGGAGAACCGCTGGATAATCCCAAGTTCAAACCACTGTGGGACAAAATGGCCGGGCATGACCTGCCGATATGGATTCACCCTGCCACCTATGACAAGCTGGATAACGATATCGGTCTGTTCAGCTGGCCTTTCGAGACCACGTCGGCCATGTTCCGCCTGGTAACGTCGGGCGTCTTTAACGACCACCCCAACCTCAAGTTCATCGTCCACCACTGCGGCGCCATGGTGCCGTATTTCCAGAAACGGATTAAGTGGGGGCTGTCCCTCGTCCCGGGCCTCTTCCCTACTATCAAGAAGCCGGAGGAACATTTCCGCAAGTTCTACACGGACACCGCCGTTTACGGTAATACATCGTCCCTGATGTGCGGGTACGATTTCTACGGTCCCGACCACATCCTTTACGGCACGGACGCACCCCTGGGGCCCAAGTTCGGCATGACCGGCGAGACTGCCGAGTCTATAGAACGCATGGACATTCCCGGCGAGGATAAGGAGAAGATATTCTTCCGCAACGCCGTGGAGCTGCTGACATTGCCCCACTAGGTTTACCCTACTCCCCCACACCATTAATCGTCGTCGGTATCAGCTCGGAAAGGGCGGGGTGGATGTGGATGCCCTCGTTCAGCTCGGCGATTTTGCCGCCGGATGTCATGGCGTTGACCACCTCCTGGATTAGCTCCGGTGCGTACGGCCCGATAATGTGGAAACCGAGAATATTATCCGTCTCCTTCTCCACTATAGCCTTGGCAAAGCCGTCCGTTTCCATCATGGCCTCGCCCTTGGCGACATCGTGGTATGCCGTCCTGCCGACGATGATATCGTGGTCTTTCCGGACCTCCCCTTCCCTCAGCCCCACCGAGGCTATCTGCGGGTGCGAATAAACGGCGTGGGGCACCGCGCTATAGTCCACCGCCATATCCGTCCCGTGCAGGACATTGTGCGCCACGATAGCCGCCTCCCGGTTGGCCATATGGGTGAACATCTGCTGTCCGTTGGCGTCACCCACGGAATAGACGCCCTTCTGGCTCGTCTCCATGCGTTCGTTGACCTTGATAAAGCCCCGCCCGTCCACCTCCACGCCCGTGTTCTCCACTTTCAATATGTCGGCGTTGGAGCGCCGCCCCACCGCCATCATGATATGCTGCGCCGTGAACCTTCTCTCCCTACCCGATTTATTATCTCTGGTAACCACCGTCACGCCGTTCTTACTGGCCTTGACTTCCTCGGCCTGGGCACCGGTATGGACACCCATACGCCGACTCAACTTCCTCTTCAAAAGTTCGGCGATTTCCGGTTCCTCGGAGAGGACGAGCCTGTCCGCCATCTCCAAAATGGTCACTTTCGTCCCCATCGCCGCGAAGAAATGGCCGTATTCGACGGCGATATAGCCACCGCCGATGATAATCAGGCTATCCGGTCTCTCCTTCAACTCCAGCACCGACTCGTTGGTGAGGTACTCGTTATTCTCCAGCCCTTTGATGGGAGGTATGAAAGGCCGCGAACCGGATGCGATGAAAATCTTTTTCCCCTTAAGCCTTGCGCCATTGACCTCCAGGGTGTAGTCGGCCACGAAATGGGCTTCTCCCTCGTAGAAATCCAGGTTCTCCGACTCTTTAATACCCTCCCTGAGATGCAACTGGCTCTCCCGCCGGGACCGCCTCACCCGCTTCATGATGGAGTTAAAGTCGATATTTTTGACCTCGGCCGTGATGCCCAGCCTGCCGGACTCCTCTATCTCCACGATTCTGTCCGCCGGATATATCAGCGTCTTGGAAGGCATGCAGCCCCAGTTCAGACACGTCCCCCCGAGGAGCGGCCCCTTATCAATCAGCGCTGTTTTCAATCCATGTTCGGACGCTTCTTCCGAGATGATTGCCCCGCACCCGGTACCGATTATAATGGCGTCGTAATTCTTCATCCCCGTACCTCCCCGACTTATATACCTCTTTTATCATGCTATCGCAAAGGCCTTCTCTATTTCAATGAGTTTAACGAAAATTATATACTAACGGACAGAACGTATATTACATAAATCTTGACATTTGGCGAAACAAGTGTTAGAACAAGCTTATAAAAATAGGATTCCGTCCCACCTGTTCTGATTTATGGGGGTGATAGGGATGAGGGACGCTGACAAAACAAAAGAACAGCTCCTGAGAGAGATGGAGGAAATACGCCAGCGGCTCGCCGAACTGGAAGCAGTAGAAACCGACCGTAAGCGGGCTGAGGAGGCGCTGCGGGAGAGTGAAAAGAAATACCGCCGCCTGGTGGAGTCCCTGGAGCGTGATTACATTATCTACAGCCACGACATGCAGGGTGTCTTCACCTACCTCAGCCCCTCCATCGTCAATGTCCTCGGTTATACCCAGGATGAGTTCATGGGGCACTACGCCGAGTACTTGACAGACAGCCCCATCAACAAGGACGTGGAGCGTTATACGAATGCGGGCCTGCGCGGTGAAAAGCAATTGCCTTATGAAGCGGAGTTCTGGCACAAAGACGGTAGTCGGCGACATCTGGAGGTAACGGAGGTGCCGGTGTATGACAACAAGGGCAATGTGCAGGGTATCGAGGGCATTGTCCACGATATCACCGAACGCAAGTTGATGGAGGAGGAATTAAGAAAATACAGCGAGCATCTTGAAGAGAAGGTGGAAGAGCGAAACGCCGAGCTAAATGATACAGTTAAACAGCTTCAAGGGGAAATCACCGAGCGCAAGCAGGCGAGGGAGAGAATAGAGCACCTCAACCTGACACTCTATGCCATCCGCAATGTAAACCAGCTGATTACCAAAGAAAAGGACCGCCACCGGCTAATTAAAGGGATTTGCCGTAACCTCATCGCAACTCGCGGTTACTATAATACCTGGATTATCCTGCTGGACGAGTCGGGAAAGCTGGTGACACATGCCGAAGCCGGGTTGGGCAAAGATTTCTTACCTGTGGTTGAGCGGCTGGAACTTGGCGAGTTACCCCCTTGCGCTCGGCAGGCGTTAGAACAATCAGCAGTGGTGGTAACCGAAGACCCGGCCTCAACCTGCACTGACTGCCCTCTATCACATACATGTGCCGCCGGCATCAGGGCGCTGGCGGTAAGGTTGGAATATGAAGAGAGAGTCTACGGCCTGTGGAGTGCAGCCATCCCCACCGCTTTCATCACGGATGAGGAAGTAACCCTGTTCAAGGAAGTCGCCAATGACATCGCCTTCGCCCTGCACGATATAGAACTGGAGGAGGCGCGCCAGCAGGCGGAGGAGGCACTTAGGCAGAGCGAGGCGGAACTTGCCACCATCTTCGACAATGCGCCGATAGTGATGATCCTCGTAGACCAGGAACGGCGAGTGCGGAAAGCCAATTACAATGCGGTCAGATTTGGCAGGCGCGCGGTCGAGGAGATGATAGGTCTTCACGGTGGGGAAGCGCTTCGTTGTATCCATTCTAGTGATGACCCGAGGGGGTGTGGATTTGGACTGTATTGTAAAGGATGTCCAATACGCAGAATGGTAGTACGTACATTCAAGACAAGGAAAACCCATTATCGGGTGGAAGCCAAGCTCCAATTTGCTTCCAGAATAGGAGATGTAGTAGTCCTAGTATCGACAGTCCTGCTCTACTTGGAAGAGGGTGAAAGGGTGCTGGTGTGTATTGAAGATATCACCGAGCGCAAGCAGGCGGAGGAAGCGCTGCGGGAATCGGAAGAAAAGTTCTCCAAGGCCTTCCGCTCCAGCCCTGAAGTCATTATCATCTCCAGGCTTTCCGATGGTACGTTCCTGGAAGTCAATAACAGCTTCACCCGCATTACCGGCTACACCCGCAAAGAAACAATTGGTCACACATCCTTAGAATTAGATATCTGGGCAAAACCCGGCGACCGCGAGCAAATGCTGAAGCTGCTGAAGGAAAAGGGTAGAGTCAGCAACACAGAATACAGATTACGTACGAAGTCGGGAGAAATACGTACCATACTGTTCTCCGTCGAGCAAATCGAGTTCGAAAGCGAACCTTGTTTGCTCACCGTGATTGTTGACATCACCGATCTCAGGAAAATCCAGAAGCAGGCTCACGAGGCCGAGAACCTGAGAGAGCTTGATAGACTCCGCACGGAACTGCTGGCCAATATCTCCCACGAACTCCGTACACCTCTGGCCAGCATCAAGGGCTTTGCCACCATGCTCCTGGACTACGACAGGAGACTGAAGCGCGATGAGAAACGGGAGTACCTGGAGACCATCGATAAAAATACCGACCGACTGGTAGAGCTCATTGAGCAACTGCTGGAGATGTCCCGACTGGAAGCGGGCATGCTTTCCATAACTAAAAAGCCTACCAGCATTCTCAGGCTTTGCCGGGATGTTATTGCCGAAGCTCGTATAAGGTCATCTACCCATCAATTCACACTGGACATACCGGCGAAATTACCCAGGGTAAATGTTGATAGGAGGCGTGTCCGGCAGGTCCTGGATAATATCATTGATAACGCGGTAAAGTACTCCGATGATGGCACCGAAGTTAACCTGACCGTCCGGCAAGAAGGGCCCGAGCTGTTATTCACCGTCACCGACCACGGGATAGGTATCCCGCAGAAAGACCTGCCGCGGGTATTCAACCGGATGTTTCACTCCCCGAAAAAATCCGGTATAGCCGGCGCCGGACTGGGACTATCCATCTGCAAAGGACTGGTGGAGGCTCACGGCGGCAAAATCTGGATAGAAAGCGATGAAGGCAAAGGAACCAGGTGCTTCTTTACTCTGCCTCTGGATA
>JAUWZF010000212.1 GCA_030615475.1 Dehalococcoidales bacterium
CGGTTCTATTCATGGTGCGCACCAGGCTTATCTTGGTCATAACAGTCTCCTCTTTACGCAGGCAGGACGGTATGAAGCAGGATATTAAGGCCAGCCCCCCTAAGAAGGTAATACCTTTTAAAAACTCTCGCCGCCCCAGTCTTTTCACTCTTCTATATAAAATTGTAAACTATTTAATCCTTTTCTGCACCTTGGCCCACGACGGCGTAATGAGGAAACTCTCTTCCATATTGTCAATCATTCCGGTGAATTTACTCATGGGCGCGGCGAACGTTAGCGTGTCCCCGGGGACGAAAGGGCGCGCCGAGACATCGAACATGCCGATGACCCCCCGGGGATTCCGGGAATTTATCTCCAGGTAAGGGTACTGCACGATGGTGGAGCAGCCGGAGCCGAAGGGAGCAATCACCATGTTCTGCTCCGTTTCGTCGAAGCTGGCCAGCGTAAAAAGACCCGAAAGAACATCCGACTTCGCGAAGAAAATGACGACTTCCGGGCGGTCGGCTTCCTCCAGCCTGTCCCATCTCTTGAAGACGATGAAGCGGCCAGGTGCTTTCATTACGGGCATGTGCCTCTTCATATACTCTTTGACCATCTCCGGCGACTTTTTATATCGTTCGCCCTCCAGCTTGCCGGGGATGCCGCAGGAAAGGAAGTATTCGAAGTCGGGCATGATTTCTTCCGCAAAGCCGAGGTATCTCTTGCCTCCGGGGCAGCCTACGGCGTCGACATCGAAACTGAGGGATTGACCTTTCCGCACTTCAGCCAGCGCCCCGATGATGCACCTGGGCACCGAGCCGGGCTTGACCGCTTCGGCATGACCTTCTTCGTCCGTGTAATAGAAGGTGATGGGCAGTTCGGCATCGTTAAAGAATTTTTTCCAGAGAGTCAGGAATTTCTCTTTGACAGCTGCATCCATTTTAATTACCTCCTTTTCCCTTCATTTATGCCTTTTTCAGCTTCCTGCCGTAGAAAACAAGGTCGTAGGGGCCGATTTTACCGCGGCGCGTCTCCACGAAGCCGAATTTCTTAAAGAGTCGCTTCGCCGGGGTGTTATCGATTACGGTATCAAGGCATAATTCCTGATACCCTGATTCTACCGCCAACTCGATGAGTTTTACCAGAATAGCCTGCCCGTACCCGCGTTGCTGGCAGTCCCGTGAGACCCTGATTCTCTTGATTTCAGCGCGGGTTACCGATACTTTCCTGATAGCTACCGGGCCGTGTCGAAGATTCCCTTCTTTTCCATGATATTATCTGCCGCGGTATTTTTTGATACCTTCCCCAATGGGATAGGACATCATGAAGAATATCTGCTTGGTGATATTGCGGATTATCATCGGGCCTTGCTCCACGTCTGGGGGGATATATGCCCCAAAGCTCTTATTGATAATATGCTTCTCGCCGCCAATCCAGAGCTCGACTTCGGCACACAGGTCGGTGATGTCTTCGTAGTTCATGGCGCTGAAAACGATGGACGTGCCGTGAGGTAAGGTATGCGCGTCCATCATCAGTTGGCCTGCTTTTGACTTTTCGCCCGGCAATAGCCACCTCGTATCGCAGCCGAACTCGGCACCGGGGATGACCTCCTCGTCGACGTACGCCATGGGGCGGGTATATTTGGGGTCGGTCTCGCGTATGTAATCGGGTACCTTGCCGTGGGGTTCATCACCAAACACCATATATTTCTCATATTTAAACGGGCCGGTTTTCTTAATTTCAGGCGATTTCGTTTCTTCGCTTGTTGACTTGTCTTGTTCTTCATCTTTTTCTCTGGTGTAGACGCCCCCGGGACCGGAGGTCCAGTGGCACGTGGGTCTGGTCGAAACCTTGCTGCCGCTGCCCCGGGTAGGCATATGTAGCAAGCCCGCTGGAATGTAGGCTACCCAGCTGCGTTCCAGGGGGATTTCTTCGTCCCCCATCAACATCCCCCAGCTGTTTGCATCCTCCGGATTATCCGGGTCGGTGCCCCACCAGGAAAGCAGTTCGGGGAAATCATGGGCATGGGGGAACATCGGCCTGGGATTGGCTGTCCGCTTCATCTGCTCCTTCATGGTTATCTGGTTCGGGTAGGACTGCGGCCATATCCAGGTGGATTCGCCGTAGTAGGCGCCCGGGATAACCTCGTCGTCAATCCAGAGGATATGCTCCATGCTGATGCGTAAGCCCTCAGCTGCGAGCTTATCTCTTTCTTCCGGGGTAGGGCCGGGTAACATGTGCCTTTTTTTGAGTTCCGTGCAGATATACTTGTCGTATTTGGCCATTTTCACTTTCCTTCTGAAATATTCAGCGTGTGCCGGTGGTACAGTCTACCCTTTGCTCTCTTTTCTATACTTTAAGGCAAAGTGAGTATCAATGAAAAGAATCGGCTTGGTCACTTTCTTGAAGATGAGGGGGCAGTGATACAGTCCGCCGGGAATATAGACGGTCGTGGCCTTGGTAATAATATGGGTTTCCACGTTTTCGCCGTCTTCGCTCAAGCTCAATTCAATTTCCCCGCCCAGGTCCAGCAAATTGGTAATGTCGCCACCGAGGAACATCAGGTACTGCGGGAACGGGTGCTGGTGCATGTCCGGGTTCATGTTGAACGGTACGGTAACGGCTTCCCAGTACGTGTGAAACCCCATGTTTCCGTAGTTTTCGTCACTGGTCATCGTCGGAATCGGCGATGTTACCTCTTTATGGTTGGACGGTCTTGTCGGCGCTTCTCGTACGTATTTTGCGGTTTTCAGTTCTGCCATTTTAGCCTCTCCTTCATAACTTGTCCTTTCCGGTTTAAATAATCTTAGTCTTCGGGCCAGCCGCCGTCAAGCCTTATGGACGCGATTCGCCGCCTAGTCTTTCCTCTTGTATTCCGGTGAAAAGAAGAGGTCGTGGAAAAGGATAGGCTTTTTGGGGTCGTTGATTTTCTTGAAATTGAGCGGACAGTGATATAAGCCGGCGGGGACGTATACCGTGGTGGCCTCGGTAATGACGAACTTCTCCAGATTTTTGCCGTCCAGGCTCAGGGTTAGTTCGAC
>JAUWZF010000132.1 GCA_030615475.1 Dehalococcoidales bacterium
GCCACGGTGATATCGTGCTGCTCGAAGAGTCGCTCGTAGATATTCATCAGCCGACTCTGTCCCACCGAGGCCAGCACCTGCTTGAAAGGGATGCCTTTGATGTTTTTGGACAGGCCCAGCTTGTACCGCCCCGATGCTATGGCCCCCGAAGAGACGAGAATCGGTTCCACGCCCTGTGTGTGCAGTCGCGCTATCTGGGCCACCAGTCCCGTCATGATTTCCCGGTCGAGCCGGTTTCTGCCGCCGGTGAGCAGGCGCGTGCCCATCTTGACCACGATGCGCTGGTACGGCAATTCCGCCGACTTCGGTTTTTTACTGTTCTTGCTCATGTTATTTTCTTAATGGTAGTTTGTACCATTATAGCAAGGTGCGGCAAGTTGAACAAGACGGCGTTTGTGGTGTATTCTGATTACGCTGCACGTATGAACGAATTATCGCGACCCCGGAGAAAAAATATCCTGCCCGTTGTCTCCTTCGTGACCTTTATCGGTTTCCTGGATACGCACCTGCTGATCCCGGTCATGGCCCTCTACGCACATGAGATGGGGGCTGGTATCGGTATTGTGGGGCTTATCATCGGCCTGTATTCGATTGTAAATACCCCGGCCAATATTTTTGCGGGTCGGCTGGTGGACAGGGTTGGCTACAGGCTACCGCTGGTGGCCGGTCTTATCGGCGACGCCGTGAGCATGTTTCTTTATACGCTGTGCCGTTTTCCATTTCACCTGGCGCTGGTGCGGGTGCTGCACGGGATAACCGGCGGCATGGTCGGCCCTTCGACGATGTCGGCCATAGCGCATCATGGCGGCGAGACGCGCCGGGGCCGGTCGATGGCTGTCTACGGCATGTCCCTGGCGGCGGCGACACTCGTGGGCTACGGCTTGAGCGGATTTATTGCTTCCAGGTTCGGGTTTAAGGTGGTCTTCTGGTTGGGTGGGGCGTTGCTGGTCATAGGTGCGGCTCTGGCACTGTGGCTGCCGGGGAGCGGGCGACGTGACACTACCGGACTCAAAGCATCTCCCGGCGAGGGCTGGCAAAAGGTGAAGGACTTATTGAGGAGGAGGGGACTTATCAGACCTTACTGCACGATATTCGCGCAGTATTTCTCTTTCGGCGGGGTCGTCACGCTTTTACCGCTCTATCTGAAAAATCAGGGCATGGAAGCCTTCCATGTCGGCATACTGCTGGCGGCTTTCGCCGTTATGTTCATCGTTCTGCAGATGCCCATGGGGACTCTCTCCGACCGTGTTGGGAGGGCGGGACTGACCGCGGCCGGACTGGCCCTCGGCATTGTAGCCCTGGTGCTGCTGCCCTGGATGAAGGCCTTCCCCTTATTGATAGTCGTGATGGCGCTATACGGCGCCGCTTACGGCATGATTTTCCCGTCGGTATCCGCGATGGTGGCCGACCATACCGCGGAGGATGAGCGCGGACTGGGCACCGGGATTTTCCATGCGCTGCTTACGGCCGGGGTGGCCGTCGGCGCGCCGGTGATAGGCTGGACCGGTGGCATGATGGGGGTAGAACGGGGCCTGATATTGAGCGCCGGCGTTATGGTAATTGCTTTAGTCGTAACAACGGTTGTCAGAAAGAATATCTAGGCCTGATTGCCATTCTGTGTTAAAATCTAAAAAGGGCTGGTCGAAGACGACGAGCCCTAGAGGTATTTGGAGTAGAATTTGCCGGACCTTGGTAAGTTATTGAAACTAATCGAGTCTGTGCCTGCTTATCGCCAGCTTCTTGAGGGGCTGGAACAGCAGAGCGATAGCACGGTGGTGGCGCTGGATGCCGCCAAGCCTTATCTGGTGGCGGCTTTGTACGAGAGCCTGCAGTCGCCGTTACTCGTGGTCACGGCACAGCCGGAGAACGCTAAAAAGCTCCACGAACAGCTTTTAAGCTGGTGCCATTCCGGGCAGGTAAGGCTCTTTCCGGAACCCGATGTCCTGCCCTACGAGCGCCTGGCCCCGGACACCACCACCGAGATGGAACGTATCCGGGTGCTCTCGGCGCTGGCCGGCTGCGGCCAGGGTGAACAGGATACCGGAGCACCTCTCGTGGTGGCTTCCGCAGCGGCGGTCATGTCGAAAACAACACCACACAGTGATTTCATTTCCGCCTGTCATACCGTAAAGCTGGGTATGGATATACCTCCGTTCGACCTGCTGGCACGATTGGAAGCCATGGGTTACCAGGTGGAGAACGTGGTCGAGGTGCCCGGCACTGTGAGCCACCGCGGCGGCATTATCGATATTTTCCCGCCTACCAGCGAACTGCCGGTCCGGCTTGAGTTTTTCGGCGATACCATCGACAGTATCCGGAGCTTCGACCCCGCCACGCAGCGGTCAATAGAGGTCGTACCGTCGGTAGCCATCGGTCCGGCGGGAGAACTGCTGACCCCCCGGCAGATGGATAAGCGGTCGCTGGAGAATATGTTAAAGCGCCTCGACCTTTCCGGCTGCACCGCCGAGACGAAACAGCAGTTCCAGCGTGACACGGCCATGATGCTCGGTGGGCAGCTTACACGCGAGGCAGAATTTTATGCCCCCCTGTTTAACGGCGGCAGTCTGCTGGAATACCTGCCCTCCGGCGCGCTGCTGGTGCTTGATGAACCTTCGTATATCGAGCAGACGGCGGCTGACCTGCATACCGAAGCCGAGCAGCTGCGCTCGGAGAAGCTGGAGAGGGGCGAACTGCCGCGTAATTTCCCCAGGCCGTATTTTACCTGGCAGGAGCTGGAGCCCAGGATTAAGGACAGGCAATCCCTTAATCTGGCAGCCTGGGGCGTCGAGGAGAGGCTGGACTTCATATCCGCCCCCGGCTATGCCGGAAAGCTGCCGGCGTTCCTGAAGAAAGCCGCGGAGCTTTTAGTCCAGCGGAAACGCGTCATCATCGTCAGCCACCAGGCAAGCCGGCTCTCGGAGCTGCTTACCGAAGAGGATATCGTCGCCGCGCCCGTCGAGGAAGTCACGCAAATACCCGGGCGCGGCGCGCTGGTCCTGGTACAGGGCTCGCTGCCGGAGGGCTGGGTCATGGGCGGCGATACCTACCTGTTCACCGATGCCGAGATTTTCGGCTTCGTCAAGCAGCGTCGACTCGTCAAGAGACGCCCCGCCCCCCGCCACAAGCTCATGGTTGACATAATCCCCGACGACTACGTCGTCCACGTCGAGCACGGTATCGGCAAATTCACCGGCGTGACGACTCTTAAGACCGCCGGCGTCGAAAAAGAATATCTGGTCTTGCGGTACGCGGCGGGCGATACGCTCTATGTCCCCACCGACCAGATTGACAGGGTCAGCCGCTATATCGGGGCCGGTGACAGGCCGCCGGTGTTGAGTCGACTCGGCACGCAGGAGTGGACCCGAACCAAGCAGCGGGCCAAGGAAGCGGCGGAGTTGCTCGCCCAGGAGCTTTTGGCGCTTTATGCTTCGCGGGAGGTCGTGCCCGGTTTCGCCTTCTCCCGCGATTCGCTGTGGCAGCAGGAGCTTGAATCGGCTTTTCCTTACGTGGAAACGCCCGACCAGCTTGAGGCTTTGCAGGAGGTGAAGGCAGACATGGAAAAGCCCCGCCCCATGGACCGCCTGGTCTGCGGGGATGTCGGCTACGGCAAGACCGAGGTAGCCATACGGGCAGCTTTCAAGGCGATGATGGACGGCCGGCAGGTGGCCGTGCTGGTGCCCACCACCGTGCTGGCGCAGCAGCATTTCGCCACGTTCTCCGAGAGGCTGGAGGCCTTCCCGGTGAGGGTCGAGGTGTTGAGTCGGTTCCGCTCTCCTTTAGAGCAGCGCGAAATTGTTGACGGACTGGCCAGCGGCGCGGTCGATATCTGCATCGGCACCCACCGCCTGCTGCAGAAGGACGTCGCTTTTAAAAACCTGGGACTGCTCGTCATCGACGAAGAGCAGCGCTTCGGTGTCAACCACAAGGAGCACCTGAAAAAGATGCGCCGGGAGGTTGACGTGCTGACCCTGAGCGCCACCCCGATTCCCCGCACCCTGCACATGTCCCTGGTGGGCGTGCGGGATATGAGCTCCATGGAGACGCCGCCGGAGGAGCGACTGCCCGTGAAGACGTACGTCGCCGAGTATAACGAACACCTGGTCAGGGAGGCCATCCTCCGGGAGCTGGAGCGCAACGGCCAGGTCTTTTTCGTGCACAACCGGGTGCAGAGCATCGCCATGATTGCCGCGGACCTGCGGGAGCTGGTGCCCGAGGCCGAGATAGCCATCGCTCACGGGCAGATGCCGGAAGAGCAGCTCGAGAAGGTCATGACCGACTTCACCCGCGGCCGGGTGGATATTTTAGTCTGCACCACGATTATCGAGTCGGGACTGGACCTGCCCAACGCCAATACCCTGATTGTCAACCGGTCGGACAGGTTCGGGCTGACGCAGCTTTACCAGCTGCGGGGCCGGGTGGGACGCGGCGCCAACCTCGCTTACGCCTACTTTCTC
>JAUWZF010000178.1 GCA_030615475.1 Dehalococcoidales bacterium
CCCTGGGTTGTCCTGGTGGGTATCGCCGGGCGCAGCATACTGCCCAGGGAAAGGGTCGAGTTTCAGGAGAAGGACATCACGGATATTGCCCGGAAATTCGGCCTTAAACTCGTGCCGCAAATTCCCGGTGCCCCTAATGGCGAAGTGCTCAAAGCGGTGCTCAACCCGTCCCGGGAGCCCTACTGGAAACTCGGCTATAAAGCGGGATACCAGGATATCCTCTTCCTGACCACCCTCAACCGGACGCTGGAATTTATCACGACAATGAAATCATTGGCCGAAGCAAACGGGTACCCGGCCTCGGATATAGGTGTTTACATCCAGCCGCTGCACCAGGGTGCCAACTGCCATTGTGAATTCATCCTCCCCTTCGACCGGGACAATCCGGGAGAGGCAAACAAGATGCTGCAGCTCTTCACCAGTGCCAGTAAAGAACTGCTCGAGCAGGGGGTTTTCTTCTCCCGACCCTATGGCATCTGGGCGACTATGGCCTACGGACGGGATGCGCAGACTACGATTGTATTAAAGAAGCTCAAGGGGATATTCGACCCCAACAATGTGATGAACCCGGGTAAGCTGTGCTTTTAAACACAAGAAAAACAAAGAAAGAAGGCATTAGAGATTGGCGCTAGAAGACTATAAAGCTGATATGGAGAGGTGCAGCCAGTGCTCGTACTGCAAGTGGATTCCATTTGACCAGGTAAAGAGCTGGAGGTTTGCCAAGGGCTGTCCCAGTATAGCTTATAGCAATTTCCTGAGTTATTCCGCACGCGGTAGATTCGCTGTCGCCCTGTCACTCCTGAATGGCCAGAGCACTTATACCGATAGGGTGGTGGATATAGTCTACAAATGCGTAACCTGTGGGTCCTGTGATGTTTCCGACAAGATTTGCCGCTATAACCTGGAACCCTTAGAGATGATGCATGAGTTACGATTCAGGCTGGTGGAAGACGACCAGTTACTGCCACAGCATACGGCCGTTATCGACCATCTTCGCAAGGAAGACAACATGATGATGAAACCCGGGGCCGGACGCGGCGACTGGGCTGAAGGCCTGGACGTAAAGCATATCACCAGTGAGCCGGCTGAGGTGCTTTTTCACGCCGGCTGCCGATTCAGTTACGATGAGGAGCTACAGAAAGTAGCCAGGACAGCCGTAACCCTTCTTAAGGATGCCGGCGTTGATATCGGCATCATGGGGAAAGACGAATCCTGTTGTGGCGGTAGAGCTTATGACATGGGATACAAGGGGGAATTTGTAAAATTTGCGGAGAATGCCGCCGAGGTCTGGAAAGCGGCGGGTGTTAAAACGGTGGTAACCTCCTGTGCTGATTGCTATCATGCCTTTAACCGCCTTTACCCTCCTCTGGGTGCTCATTTTGAGGTTCTCCATACCGTGCAATATCTTGACCGCCTGATTAAAGAAGGTAAGATTAAATTCAGCAAAACTATACCTATGCGGGTTACCTACCACGACCCATGCCACCTGGGCAGACAGGGAGAGCCGTACGTGCTCTGGGAGGGTAAAGAGAAGAAAGTCAAAAATCAAATAGTAATCTATGAGCCAAAGAAGCCGAGGTACAACGGGGCCTGGGGTGTCTATGAACCGCCGAGAGACGTGCTTAAGAGCATCCCCGGCCTGGAGCTGGTGGAAATGGAGAGAATCAGGGAGTATGCCTGGTGCTGTGGCGCCGGCGGTGGGGCAAGAGAAGCCTATCCTGATTTTTCCAGCTGGACGGCTGCGGAGAGGATTGAGGAGGCGAAGTCCACCGGTGCCGAGGCCATAGTGAGCGCCTGCGGCTGGTGCGAGAGGAACTTAATGGACGCCATTAATGCCGCGGGCGATAAAATGAAGGTCTTTGATGTTACCGACCTCGTGAAACAGGCAATATAACAAGAGAAGGATTGAGACATGGCACTGTCGAAAGAAGTCTATCGGGAATTTGAAGGCATTGTAAGCCCGGAGAACATATCCGACGACCCGGCATTACTGGATTCGTACCGGTACCCGCTGTCTCATACCGCCATTCACATCGGCCCCTATTACCGGGTATACACGCCCAGGGGCGCGGCTGTCCTGCTGCCGGGGAGCGCCGAGGAAGTCCAGGCTATCGTCAAATTATGCAACAAATACAGGATAAGATTTAAACCCTCCAGTACGTTCTGGTCGGCCTGGGGGTATCCTTTGGAAGATGACACCATCCAGCTGGATATGAGGCGGATGGACAGAATCCTGGAGATTGATGACAAGAACAACTTCGCCGTGGTTGAGCCCCATGTCATCGGGGCGACACTTCAGGCTGAAGCGATGAAAGTGGGACTGAATACCCATATCCACGGGCCTGGCGCCAGCTGTTCCTGCCTCGCCAGTGCCACCTCTCTGGGAGGGCTCGGGCCGGATACCCTTTATATGGGTCATCACAATGAGAACCTGCTCGGGGTGGAATGGGTCATGCCTGATGGTGAAATCCTGAGGGTAGGCTCGGTGGGCTCCGGGTTGGGCTGGTTCTGCTGTGACGGGCCCGGACCCAGCCTGAAAGGACTCGTCAGGGGAATGCAAGGGATGAACGGGGCAATGGGTGTATTTACCAAGTGCGCCATCAAGCTCTACCCGTGGCCAGGACCGGCGGCACTCCCTGTCGAGGGGATACCGCCCGCCTACAAAGCGGTGCTGCCGGACAACATCAGGGTATATACTCTGGGCTTCCCGAGCTGGAAGGCGTGGGCTGATTCCTGTTATCTCATTTTCGATGCCGGCATCGGCTATGTCGCTCACCGGCAAGTCAACATGTTCGGCAGAGACCTGAAAGGTGCCATGGTCAGGATACTGTCCGACCCCACCAAGACGCTTTCTGACATTGAGGAACTCCTGGAGGACCCGGAAGTACAGAAAATGACCGAAGACATGAAGTGCGATTACCAGATTGTGCTGGCGGGCATGACCCCGGGGGATATTGAATGGCAGGACAAAGCCTTGGAGAAGATACTGGAGGAGACCGGAGGCTGGAAGGTACAGGCAATGCTGGCCCCCGACCTGCACGACTGGTCGCTTCTCTACATGATAAGGCTGGGACACAAGAATCTGAACCTCGTCTATGGAGGCGGCTATGACGGCTGTTTCGGACTGGGCGGGACTCCGGACTTCGGGACTTCCGGGACACCGGAGCGTGTTGAACAGGCAACGGCTTTCAAGGTTGAATGGGAAAAGGAGGGTAATATCGTGGCTTCCGGCGGCGATGCCATGATGGGAGGCATCGGCGGTATGGGAGGCGGCGGTCATACCATGTGGGAGAACTTCACCCATTTCGACCCGGCTGATAAGGAATCGACGGAAGGAACCTTCGAATTCTTTAATGCTACATCCAAATTAGGTATGGAAAAGGGCTGGGGCTCCGGCATGGAGAAAATGAACGATTACGCCAGATGGACCGATGGCAAGACAACCCCCAAGGAAATACGCGACCGCATACTTGGAGCGGCAGCACAGCCGCAGGCGTTTCGCTACCAGCGGAAGTTTAAGGAGACCTTCAACCCCAATGACCTCGGTGATGGCTATTACCGTACCCTGGACGAACCGAGTGAATAACATTGCC
>JAUWZF010000175.1 GCA_030615475.1 Dehalococcoidales bacterium
TAACCGCAGAGGTTCACATATTCCAGACGCTCCCTTTGAGCAATGGAGCTGGACGGCGAAGCGACGAGCACTAATCTCTGTCGGGACGAGAGTTTAATTGACTTCAGCTTAGGATTGCCGTAGTCCATACTGACGACAACCCCCAGGTCCACCTGCGAATTAAGGACATCTTCAACAACCTCGTAGGAAGAAGAACTCCAGATAATCAGCCTCACGCGGGGATAGAGCTTTTCAAATGCCGAGGCTGCCGAAGCAACGCAGGTGCTGAAAGTCGTGGCTATGCCAACACGCAGGCTGGCCTCTTTGAGGTTCTCCAGGTACCTTTCGGCGCTGGTCATTTGATGGTAAATTTCACGCACATATTTAAAGAGGCCGGCACCGGCCCGGGTCAGGAATATCCTTTGTCTTTTTATGTCAAGAAGCTTAAGCCCAACATTCCTCTCCAACGACCTGACATGGTAAGTAACGGTGGGTTGCGTAAGACATAGCTTGTCGGCAGCGGCGGTGATGCTTTCCTCGCTGGCAACGTAGTAGAAAACTATGAGACTATGCAGGTCTAACCTTGACGGCGTCATTCTTACCTACCTTACCAGTATGGTACCAGGCGCACCTCCTGCGCTCGTGAAAAGACATCGCTATCCTGGCCGTATAGCAGAGTGTTCTCTATAATATCATAGATAACTTTGTATTGCAATCTACCTACCGCCATGCTAAATTGCAGAGGAATCTATGCACAAACATCTTTCAATTCGACCCTTTTGGTGCTGACCTCTCGCTTTTACATATGGCGTACCTTGATTTTTCCTCTGCAAGTCGTTAATATATTTGGGTAAACCAATTACAGGTCGCGCCATATTAGTTCAAGCTACTAATGCTGGAGGGCCAAAAGCTTAATATAGGTTAAGGAGGTAAATAAACATGGCAAAGGATTTATGCAAAACACTGGCTGACCTGAAGGAAGACGAGGCGCTGGCAATCGTCGAGGAAAGGCTGAACGCGGGCGCCGACCCCATGGGCATTCTTGATGATGCCAGCCGTGCCATGGAAATCGTGGGCAACCGTTTCTCCAAAAGCGAGTATTTTATCCCCGACCTGGTATATTCCGGCGAAATACTTAAGCAAATAAACGAAATGGTCAAGCCGAAACTTACCGGGGAAGGAAGAGCCAAGACAGGGGGTAAGGTCATCATCGGCACTGTCGCCGGTGATATACATGACATTGGCAAAGACATCGTCGTTTTCATGCTTGATGTCAGCGGCTTCGATGTCATCGACCTGGGTGTCGATGTCCCGGCGCAGAAATTCGTCGATAAAATTAAGGAGACCGAAGCCCCTATTGTCGGCCTGAGCGGATTCCTGACAATCGCGTATGACGCCATGAAACAGACCATTGAAGCCATGAAAGCCGCCGGTCTGAGAGACAATGTGAAGGTCATGATTGGCGGCGGGCAGATTACCGAGGAAGTAATGAAGTACACCGGCGCCGATGCCTATGGCAAAGATGCCATGACCGGCGTTTCCCTCGCCAAAAAATGGACAGGCGCTAAATAAGAATCCCCAGCGGATAATGTGCAGGAGGTCATAAAATGGAAAAGAAATGGGAAGAGATGTCAGCAGATGAAAAGCGGGAGGAGCTGTTTGCAAAATTTCTTTCGCCGGAGGGCATAGAGTTTGCCAGCCCCGAGGCTGAGAAGGCGTACAAGGAAAGGGCAACCAGGATAAAAGACGCCATTGAAATGAAGAAGCCCGATAGGGTGCCGGTCTTTCCCTTTGTTGGCTTTTTCCCCGCTCTTTATGCCGGGTTAACCCCTCAGGACGTCATGTATGACTACGATAAATGCTCCATGGTATTTAAAAAATACGTCCTGGACTTTGAGCCGGACGCGCACCTCGGCACTTTTGTGGCTGCCCCGGGTAAGCTCCATGAAATCCTCGACTACAAGTTATATGTCTGGCCCGGCCATGGCGTCGCACCGGAACACAGCTACCAGTGCATCGAGGGGGAATACATGACGGCGAATGAATATGATGCCTTGATTCAGGACCCGTCAAATTTCTTTGCTACCACTTACTTGCCACGCGTCTTCGGGGCGTTCGAGCCATTCCAGCATCTTACACCTCTCACCAACATAACCGAAATGTACGCGGGCTTCACCGCCGCCAGTTTTATAGCCTACGGCCTGCCGCCCGTCCAGGAGGCTCTCAAGAAGCTGATGGAAGCCGGGAGTGAAGCCCTGAAGTGGATAGGAGTTGTCGGGGCATGCCATGCGGAGATGACCGCTGCCGGGTTTCCCAACTTCTTCGGTGCAGGTTGCAAGGTACCTTTTGACACACTCGGCGATACCCTCAGGGGCACCAAGGGAATAATGCTGGATATGTACCGGCAGCCCGCCAAGCTCCTCGAGGCCCTGGAAGCAATGACGCCCATAATGATTAAGATGGGAGCATCCACGGCCAAGATGAACGGGAATCCGATAGTATTTATTCCTCTGCATAAAGGTGCCGACGGGTTCCTCTCTGATGAGCAGTTCAAGACCTTCTACTGGCCCTATATGAGAAAGCTCATCATGGGCTTAATTGATGAGGGATGCGTGCCGTTTCCCTGGGCTGAGGGGGGCTATAACACACGCCTGAAAATCATCCGGGACGTACCCAAGGGTAAGGTTCTCTATGGGTTTGACACGACCGATATGGCCAAGGCGAAGGAAATACTGGGCGACGTTGCCTGCATCGGCGGCAACATGCCCATCGATTTGTTGAGCATCGGCACACCCCAGCAGGTGACAGACTGCGCCAAGAAACTCATCGATACCTGCGCCAAAGGCGGTGGTTATATCATGATGAGCGGGGCGGTAATTGACCAGGCAAAGGCGGAAAATATCAAGGCTATGATTGACGCCACCAAGGAGTACGGCGTCTATAAATAGACACACAACGGGCAAAGACTGTAATATAATAGTTGAAAAGAGGGTGTGCACCGGGGCACATTATGCCGGCACACCCTCTGTATTAATGCCACTCCGAGGTAGAAAATCATGCCCGTAATCAGTGATATCCGCCTGAACCTGAAAAAGAACGATGTGCTGCGCCGCGAGGGATTCAAGGGATATACCAGAGTCAGACCGGAGATAAAAAACCTGGTTCTGGAACTGCTCGAAAGCACGGAGAGCACTCACCTCCTGGAACCGACCACCGCCTACGAAATCTACCCGGTGACCAGAATGGAGCCAGACAGGGTGCTGCTGAAGGGTGACGCAGTGGTCAGCGGGTCATTAATACCCTCAACCTTCCCGGAAGCTCAAGAGCTTGCCGCGATAGTCTGTACTATCGGCCCCGGTCTGGAAAAACAGGTGACGGAATACAGCCGGGGCGGCGAGACCCTGCGCGCGATGTTACTGGATGGCATCGGGAGCGCCGCCGTCGATACACTGGTCCAGGAAGCCTGCCGGTTCTTCTCCAGGGAGGCTTCCAAGCGCGGCTTACAGGCGGGCAGTCCCGTCAATCCGGGTATGCCCGGCTTGCCCATCACGGAACAGTGGAATTTGCTGGGACTGGCCCATGCCGGCGACATCGGCCTGAGCCTGACATCCTCGGGCATCATGGTGCCCCGCAAATCGATTTCTATGATAAT
>JAUWZF010000008.1 GCA_030615475.1 Dehalococcoidales bacterium
AAAGCAGGGGGATAATCCTGGGCCTGATTTCCAATGTGGAGCAGGATATGACCGAAACCATGACGAGGCTGGGACTGCCCTCGTGGCTGGAAATAATAGTAACCTCCCAGGATGCGAGTGCCAGTAAGCCACGACCGGAAATATTCCAGGAAGCGCTGCGGCGGGCCGGAGCCCAGCCCCCGGAGGCGATATACATCGGCGACCAGTATCAGGTTGACGTCATCGGCGCTAACGGGGCCGGCATGAAGGGTATACTTCTCGACCGCCGTGGTTATTACGAGGACATCACCGACTGCCCCAGGATAAACAGCCTCAGCGAAGTAGTAGAGTACCTGTAAAAGCCGTCCATGTTATTTTCTTCACCCGGTTAACAGCTATTCCGGCCTATCGGGCAGTGATGGCACTTGCCCTGCGAACATAAAGTCTTATAAATATGGAGCAGCCCCTGCTGCCGCCGGGCCGTGCTGACCAGGTAGCGGCCTATTCCCAGCTGGTTTACCATATGCCTTTCCAGGGTATTTTCGGCCAGCACCGGGTAGTGACGATAGATTTCTAAGGCTTTTCCGGCCAGCTCCGGGCGCTCATTGGCCCGGCCCCAGGCGGCGGCAAAGGGCAGGAGCACGTTGACGACGATATCAGCGGCCCGGCCCCTGCCCAGGAGGGCCGGAAGGCCCCTCTCACCCGGCAGGCCGAAGTCCAGATACCTGCCCCAGTAACCATCGGCCGTTACCAGTAAGGCCCTCTCCATTTCGCGGTAGCCTGCCTCGATGGCTGCCTCGCCGAGCCTGTCAATCAGCCCTGCCAGTACCCCCTCCCCCCTGTAGCGGAGCAGGAGATAGCCCATCGCCGCGATGCGGCGGGTGGGCAAGTTGCCCGGCCTGACCTTGAAAAAGTGCCAGTCATCTTCGGACATTGCTGCCGTCTCGCGGCAGGTAACCCATATCTTTTCCAGCCTGGCGACCCAATCTTCGGCCAGGTTTACCGCATGGTACGGCCCGGCGCGCTGCGACGGCAGCAGCCCCGCCATACCCACCAGCCAGGCCTGATACCGCGCCAGGCATTCGTCATCAGGGGTTTCCTCCAAAGCGGCCGCTTCCAGCCTGTGAAGCGGCAGCCGGCCGGCCAGCTCCACCATCTGGTGCTTGTTCTTGCTATAGCCCAGAGCCCCCATTATTCCCTGATACAGGGACTGGCTCGCTTCCGTCCGGGCCAGTTCCGTCTGGAAGTCGGCAATCCTGGATAGAAACCGCTGTTCTCCGGCCGTGTCCAGAATCCCGCCCATAAAGCTCGTATCCCATCGGCGAATAGCATTGCGGCAGGGCATCGGGTAGATTGCGGAGGGATAAACAGTGTCAACAGACCCGCCGGCGCTGTCCCCGACGAATCTATGCAGCGCCAGAGTCGGCACCTTCTTTCCATTCTGGAGAATTACGGCCCTGGCTACATCATGCCAGAACACAACATGCAGAATCACCCGGTTATAGACAGGGTCCTGGTGGTGCCGGTGCGCCCACCAGCTGCTGGACTTAACGTGAATTTCAACATCCCCCCTCACCAGTCCCCGGCTGGTGGCGATAACGGCATCACGATAATCGGCGCCACGGTCACCATTGAGCCTGCCCGGATAGACTATCCTGACCGGCTCGTCATCTTCCGTCACCAGGTCGGTCCTGCCCGGCAGGCGGTCCCGCCAGATTTTGACGACTTGACTCTCGGGAAAAGTGCCTGGCATAAACACCCCTTCGCTCGCCAGTTTCAGTCTTTATCCTGGGGCTAATCGGCATGAAGAAGGTATTGCTGGTAGCGGCATAGCGCCGCCAGTGACACTATGGCGCTTTCGTCGCTGGTATAGCTGGGGATACCCATCTCCTGAAAGCCCTGGCACATCCGCAGGTATATCTTCCTGTCCCCCAGCGGGCTGACGGCCATGATGGGCTTGTGCGGAAAGTCCTTCTTGATATCGGTAAACAGGGTCGGCACGTCTTTACCGGGCACCCAGTCAACGGCGGCCATAATCACCACCACCGCGTCCACGCCGCCGTCCTCCAGGACGGCCCTGATTACCGTGGTATAGGTCGCCTCGAAGCCGCTGGCTTCGACGGCCGTCCAGACGTCTACCGGACTTCTTACCCGCCACCAGTCGGGATAGACGGTCTTTATTTTAGCCCTGGTGGCCGGCGTCAGTTCGGCAATCCTCAGTCCGCTCCGGACACAGGCGTCGACGGCGGTAACGCAACCGGACCCGGCCAGATTGATAATAGCCACCCGGTTCCCCCGCGGCAGCGGCGCGTAAACGAAAGCCCTGGCGACATCCCAGAGTTGCTCGAAACTACCCACCCTGATGATTCCCGACTGCCGGAAAGCGGCGTCATAGACCCGGTCCTCTCCGGCTATGGAGCCGGTATGGGTGCCCGAGGCTCTGGCCCCGCCCTCGGTAACGGCTGACTTCAGGACGATTATCGGCTTCTCTCTGACGATGCGGCGGCTCAACCCGAGGAAACGCTGACCGTCCTTGATACTTTCCAGGTACATGGCGATAATTTTCGTCCGGGGGTCTTCGCCGAAATATTCCAGCATGTCGCTTTCATCGACATCGCACTTATTCCCCAGGCAGGCTATCTTGCTGATGCCGATTTCACTGTTTACCAGCGGCAGATAGACACCGGTAAACAGGCCGGTCTGGCCGATAAACCCCACCGTCCCCTGTCTGATATCACCCTTCGGCAGGAAGAGCCTGTTCAGCCGGCCCAGGCTGGTATCGAAATGACCGTCCGAGTTAATGGTGCCGACGCTGTTCGGCCCCATAACTCTTATTCCGGCCCGTTCAGCCATCCGGGCTATCCGCTTCTCCAGCCGGGCGCCGGGCTCGTCCATCTCCCCGAAGCCGGCGGATTCGATAATGACCGCCCTAACCCCCCTGGCAACACATTCTTCGAGTGACTTCAAGACCAGCGAAGGCGGCAGTACGATAAGCGCCAGTTCCGGCGGTTCGGGGGTATTTTTCAGTTCGGGATAAGCCGCCAGCCCCAGGATTCTCTTTGCCCGGGGATTTACCGGGTATATCTTCCCGGGATAGCCGAGCCTCAGCAGGTTCTCGATGATGTTATAGCCCCCTTTGCCCGGCGTGCGCGAGGCCCCGATAACGGCAACGCTTCCCGGCTCGAAAAACGGCCTCAGACTATCAGTATTACGATGATTGCTCATAAATATAACCCTGAAGGAACGGCGCCGTAACCATAAACGGCTACGGCTACTTTTTACTCACGAGCGGACACTTCAGCTCATACCCGATACCGTACTACAGACATTTTACACGTTTCCGTGTATTTTGTCAAGGTTTCTTTTTCGGGGGCCCGGCTTCGTATTTAAACCTTGCCTGTTCGGCAACGATAGACAGAAGTTTAGCCGAGGCACCGCGGGGCCGGTACATTCCCGTTTCCCACTCGCTGATGGTCTGCTGACGTGTGCCCAATCTATCCGATAACTCGCTCTGGGTCAGGCCCAGGTGCCGGCGTAATGCCTGAATTCTCTGTCTGTCCCACTGTCTCCAGCTCGCTTCCGAACTTTTGCTCATACCCAGATTTTACACGATGCAGTGTAAATCGTCAAAGTTATCTCAATTTGTTTCTGTTTTCATTTGGTTGACGGGCTTACCTCACGCCCCCCCGCCAATGACGGGGGGGGATTTTTATCTACCTCACCCCCTGTATCCCCCTCTCCTGACGAGGTGTCACAGGAGAGGGGGAAGAAAAAGAAAGAGGGGTTTCACCCCTCTTAAACGCCCCGCTTGCGAGGGCGGGAGAATGTTCCACGGGATAAGCCACAGATGCCGCAGGGCGGCCCGGGTGGGAATAGATATCAGCGAAAGGGGTGAGGTAAAGACGCGGGAAGACGTTATTAAAACGTGCTGTATCTAGCTTGTTTCCCAGAGATTTATGGCGTTTTTGCAAGCATTATGAATGTCAGCTGCTGCCAATATCTGTAAATGACTCTATATCAAGTTGCGCTGAATCCCAATCTGCGGTATCATGTAGATGTTAGCACTCTCGCCCTGAGAGTGCTAATCAAATGTAACGGGATATGGGCTGTTAAAAGAGAAAGGAGGAATGGTATGGCAGCTAAATTGCAGCCGCTGGCTGACCGTGTTCTGGTTAAACCCATCGAAAAGGAAGAGAAGACGAAGTCCGGGATATATATACCGGATACAGCCAAAGAGAAACCCCAGGAGGGAAAGGTCCTGGCCGTTGGACCGGGTAAAATGTCCGAGGAAGGCAAGCTGATTCCGATGAACCTCAAAGTCGGCGATACGGTGATTTACTCCAAATACGGCGGCACGGAAATCAAGGTTGACGATGAAGAGCTGATTATCCTTCGCGAGAGCGATATTCTGGCGAAGAAGTCCAAATAACAAGGGAGGACAAGGAGGAAGAATATGGCAAAACAAATTATTTTCGGTGAAGACGTAAGACATGCCCTGAAGAAGGGAATTGATGCTTTAGCGGATGCGGTGAAAGTCACCCTGGGACCCAAGGGACACTGCGTGGCGCTGGATAAAAAATGGGGGGCACCATCGGTAATTGATGACGGCGTCACTATTGCCAAGGATATTGAGCTTCCCGACCCGTTTGAGAATATGGGCGTACAGCTGGTCAAGGAAGCCGCCAGCAAGACCAACGATGACTGTGGCGACGGTACCACCACCTCGACCATCCTGGCCCATGCTATCATTTCCGGTGGCTTCAAGAATATTGCCGCCGGCGCCGACGCCATGGCTTTGAAGAGAGGCATCCAGAAGGCGACCAGTGCCATCGTTAAAGAGCTGAAAAAGGCCTCCAAGGAGGTAAAAGACAAGGAGCAGATTGCTCAGGTCGGCACCATTACCGCCAAGGACACAGAAATCGGCAACCTGCTGTCTGACGTTATGGAGAAAGTCGGCAAGGACGGTGTTATCACCGTTGAGGAGTCCAAGGGTACCCAGTACGAAATAGAGTATGTCGAGGGGATGCAGTTTGACCGCGGCTACATCAGCCCCTATTTCGTCACCAATGCGGAGCGTATGGAAACGGAAATCGAAGACCCCTATATTCTCATTACCGATAAGAAAATTTCGGCGGTTTCCGACCTTTTACCGGCCCTGGAGAAAATACTGCAAGTGTCCAAGAACCTGCTTATTGTCGCCGAGGATGTCGATGGCGAAGCCCTGGCAACTCTCGTGGTCAACAAGCTCCGCGGCACCATCAACGTTCTGGCGATTAAAGCCCCCGGATTCGGTGACCGCCGCAAGGCAATGCTGGAAGACCTGGCCATTCTTACCGGTGGCACGGTTATCTCCGAGGACGTGGGGCGGAAACTGGACTCGGTGACCGTGGAAGACCTGGGGCGAGCCCGCCGGGTAACCTCGGATAAGGACAATACCACCATTGTCGAGGGCAAAGGCACCGAGGAAGCTATTACAGGGCGAATCAAGCAGATTAAAGCCCAGATGGAAGAGACCACCTCTGACTTTGACCGCGAGAAACTCGAAGAGAGGCAGGCCAAACTGGCCGGCGGCGTGGCCGTAGTTAAAGTGGGCGCCGCCACCGAGGTCGAGCTCAAGGAGAAGAAGCACCGGGTCGAGGACGCACTACAGGCAACCAAGGCAGCCGTAGAAGAGGGCATTTTGCCCGGCGGCGGCGTCGGCCTGCTCAGCGCTCTCCCGGCTCTGGACAAGCTAAAGTTAACCGGAGACGAAGCCACCGGTGTCGATGTCGTGCGCAAGGCCATAAACGAGCCGCTCCGCTGGATTGCCGAAAATGCCGGCAGGGACGGCTCCGTAATCGTTGATACCGTGAAAAAGAGCCCCAAGGGAGTCGGCTATGATGCCGAGGACGACGAATTCACCGATATGGCCAAGAAAGGTATTATCGACCCGACCAAGGTAGTCAGGACCAGCATAGAAAATGCTGCCAGTATCGCCGTTATGGTACTGGTGACCGAATCCCTGGTCTCCGATATTCCGGAGAAGGAGAAGGCGGGTGGTATGCCGGCAGGCATGGATGGCATGGGCGGTATGGGCGGCATGATGTAGTCCTGCCCCAATCTGATGTTAGAAATAGCCGTGGCCTCCGGGCTGCGGCTATTTTTTACGCCCGATATAATTGACCGCAGCTATAAAATCCCTCTATACTTAAAATAGAGATATAACTCAAAGACGGAACTGATATGGAATCTACGGAAAACTGCGGGGTGTGCGGTAAGCCCCTCGTTTACGGAACTGGAGAAGTCTCGCGACAGTGTGTCTTCTGCGGTAAAGAATTCAACACCCTGATATACTGCCCCAGAGGCCATTACGTCTGCGACTCCTGCCATTCACGAACGGCCCTGGGTGTTCTACGGGATGTGCTGGCTTCAACCGCCAGCACCGACCCTGCCGAAATCCTGGAAACGGTGATGTCCCATCCGTCGGTGCCGATGCACGGACCGGAGCACCATGTCATGGTACCGGCTATTATCGTAGTAGCAGCGGAAAATACAGGCTATCCCATACCTGAAGGCGCCGTGGAGAAGGCCCTGGAACGGGGAGTAAAAGTACCCGGCGGCTGGTGCGGCTTTTACGGGGCCTGCGGCGCGGCGATAGGCGTCGGTATCGCTGTAAGCGTACTCACCGGGGCGACACCGCTCACGGGAAAGACGCGGGGGCTGGCTAATGAAGCGACGACTTTCGCCCTGAATTATATGTTAGACGGGGGGCCGCGCTGCTGTAAAAGGGCCAGCCGCAAGGCGCTGGAGGCCGCCGTCGAGTTCCTGGAGACGAGGATGGGCATTACCCTGAGCCAGCCTCAGGTAATTAAATGCCAGTATGTCGGACGCAACCGCGAATGTATACGCCACGATTGCGCCTATTACGATAATAGTCAGTCTTAGAGCTTCAATAAATCCTCCAGAGGTTCGTCAGGACTGATGGGCCCGACCACCGCCAGGCGCAGCCCTTCACCCACCAGCAACTCTCCGGCCAGCTTCCGGAGTTCCTCGGCGGTGATGGCATCAATGATGGCGATTACTTCATCGAGGGTGAGGATTTTCCCGGTGAGAAGCTCTTGTCCGCCCATCCAGCCGGACACGCTGCGGCTGTCTTCCATGCGCAGCCAGAGACGACCCTTGGATAATTCTTTAGCCTTAGAGAGTTCTGTCTCCGGGATTAATTCCTTAAGTCTGGACAGCTCTTCAAGGATAGCTCTGACGGCTACCGAAAGGTTTTTATTGTCCACCCCGGCGGAGACCCCGATGGCGCCGGTATCGAGTAAGTGCTCGGCGTAGCTATGGATACTGTAGGCCAGACCCAGCTTGTCGCGAATCTCCGTGAACAGGCGGCTGCTCATACCCTCGCCGAGGATAACATTGAGCAGGTCAAGCTTGAAGCGTTCGGGGTGGGTAATCGACAGGCCCGGCATGGCCAGACACAACTGGGTCTGCTCGGTATCGCGCTTCTCAATGAGCACCCGGCGCCCTATTTTCTCCCGGTAAGGCGTGTAGTCGAGGCGGGGCTGCCGTTTGGCCCATCCGGCAACTACCTGGCTCACAGCATCGACCACCTCCCGGTGCTCGATGTCACCGGCAATAGCCAGCACGGCATTAGCGGGTTGATACTCTTTTGCCAAGTAGTCGAGCATCATGTCCCTGGTGATAGCCGCCACCGATTCCCGGCTGCCGGCAATATCGCGTCCCAGGACATGGTCGGGCCACAGTAACTCATCGATGAGCATGGACACCCGCTGTGACGGGTAGTCCAGAGACATGTTAATCTCTTCAATGATAACCCGGCGCTCCTTTTCAATCTCCACGGGGTCGAACGTAGAGTTGACGAGGATATCCACCAGCACATCGAGGGCGCTGGCAAAGTGGGGCTGCGCCACCTTGCACCAGTAGATGGTCAGCTCCTTATCAGTGCCGGCATTGAGCATACCCCCCACCCCCTCGATAACCGTGCAGATTTCCGCTGACGTGGGACGCTTTTTAGTGCCTTTAAAACAGACATGCTCGATAAAGTGTGAGATACCGGCCTGTTCACCGGTCTCGTACCTGGAGCCGGTGCCGATGAAGAAGCTGATGGACACCGACCGCGTATGCGGCATGGCGGCGGTAACCAGGCGAAGTCCGTTATCCAGGGTAACTTTTTGATACAATAATTCAGCCCTCCAGTGAGTACTGAGAATAAGATATTCTAAGGCTTCCACTCTCCGGTGTCAATTCGGGACAGCCTAGTCCAGTTTCCGCAAGCGTGGCGAAAAGATAAGCATCAACACGGTTACCACGGCCAGAGCTATGGACAGCCCGCCGATAGACCACTCGATACCCATAGCATCAGCCAGCAGGCCGCCAAAGAAGGTGCCCAGGCTCGCCAGACCGAAACCCAGCATCATAAAACTCATGACACGTCCCCGGTAACCGGGGTCGACGTAATACTGAATCAGGGTAAAGCCGATGGCTATCTGCCCCGTCTGCCCCAGTCCGATGAAAACCACCAGTACCAGGGAAAGGTACCACTCCGATGTAAAAGAGAAGGCTATCAGCGCCAGGCTTAAAATCAGGCCGCTGAGCAGCATCAGAATGCCACGTTTTTTGTTTTGCATAGAGGCAAGGATGAACGAGACCACGATGGAACCTATTCCGGAGACGGCCATCAGTATCCCCAGGCCGACTTCGCCAACCTTCAATATATCCTCGGTGAACATCGGCAGGAGCATGTTAAAGGGCATTCCCAGTATGGTACAGCCGAGGGTGAACAAGAGGACAAGCATGATGGTGGTCTCGGCACGGATATACCGGAATCCCTGCACTACTTCCGTCACGGTGCTACTCCCCTGGCGGACCGCCGGACGATTCCCCGGTATTAAAAACAGAAATACTACCGAAAATATATACAACGCCGTCATAATATAATACACGGCGCCAAAGTCCCAGGCAGCAATGATGAACCCCGTGGCCGCCGGGGCTACAATCCGGAAAAAATTCATTCCCATATTGTTCAGGGATATCGCGTTCATCAGGTCCTCCGGCCTGACGATTTCAGGGACCATGGACGCGCGCGACGGCATCATCAGGCCCATGATAATTCCCTGCATTACGCTCGAGACTATCAGAATCCACCAGGAGCCGGGCACATCCGAACTCAGGATGTTCAGGCTCAGAACCAGAGCGACACCCAGGGTAACCACCGCCGAGGCCGCCTGACTATAAATCAGTATCTTTCTCTTCTCCATCCGGTCGGCCAGGGCACCGCCATAGAGTGACAGAATAAGCATGGGCATGGCCCCCGCCAGAGCCATCAGCCCCAGGATAGTCCCCGAACCGGTGATGCGGTAAATAAGCAGGGTACGGGTTACCATCTGCATCTGCATGGGGCCCCAGTGGCCTATCAGGGAATAGTAATAGAGTCGGTAAATGGGGTTTCTAAAGGAACTGAAAACCCTTCTGCCGTACCCCGCTATACCTCCCTGGCCCGCCACCGGCCTGGCCATCTTCAGGTCATCGTCACGGTATTCGTCCGGATTTTTACTCATTTACTAAGCCCAGTATTCTCCGCTTACTCGGTGAAAGAGGGAAAGACTTCTCCTGAAAAAGTGTTGAACTCTGAGGTGGGTACTCTTATATTTTACACCGATATCGCCTTTCGGGGCAAGGAGAGACAGGAAACAGAGTGAACTCACATTGACTTCACGAACGGGCGCTGCTAACATTATGATGAGAGGTGAAGATGACAGGCGAACAGGACATTCCGAGACTGGTTCTATTCCCGCAGACAGCTGAAGTCAATCAGAAGGACCACCTGGTAATCGGCGGCTGTGACAGCGTAGCGCTCGCCGAGGAGTTCGGCACGCCTCTGTATGTCTTTGACGAGGTTGACCTGCGCAGCCGGTGCGCCGAATTTAAGGCAGAATTCAAGCAGCGTTACCCCGATACCACCGTATGCTACTCGGCTAAAGCGTTTACCGCCAGGGCCATGCTGCAGCTTGTCAAAGAGGAGGGGCTCGACCTGGATGTGGTGTCGGGCGGGGAGCTGGGTATCGCCCGCTCGTTGGATTTCCCCATGGAGAGGGTACATTTCCCCGGCAATAACAAGTCGGCGGAGGAGCTCGAAATGGCCATTCAATACGGCATAGGCCACGTCGTAGTGGACAACCCGCACGAACTTGATATGCTGCGTGAAATCGCCGGCAAGAGGAAGGTCAATATCCTGCTGCGGCTGTCGCCGGGCATAGATGCGCACACTCACCAGTACAATACCACCGGCACCGTGGACTCCAAGTTCGGTTTTACGCGGTCGACATGGGACGAGGCGGTTAACACCGCCCTGGCGGCGCCCAACCTTAATGTCAACGGCCTGCATTTCCATATCGGATCCGGCATCTTTGAGATGGAGCCGTACGAGAAGGCTATTGAAGTTATGCTTGAGTACGCAGCGACGATAAAGCAGCGGCATAACTTTGAAATCAGGGTGCTGAGTATCGGCGGGGGGTTCGGCGTCCAGTATACCGTGGAAGAAGTACCACCACCCATTGCCACCTGGGCCGAAGTGATAGTAAACAAGATTACCAGCCAGTGCCGTGAGCTGAAGCTATCATTGCCGAGACTTATAGTAGAGCCGGGCCGGGCAATAGTAGCCCGGGCCGGGGTGGCATTGTACCGGGTGGGGGTGATTAAGGACATACCGGGCATCCGGGGCTATGTCTGCGTGGATGGCGGCATGGGCGATAATATCCGCCAGCCGATGTACGGTGCCCGGCAGGAAGCGCTGGTGGCTAACCGGGTTGCGGCCAGGGAAACCGGTAAGGTCACCATTGCCGGCAAGTATTGCGAGTCGGGCGATATCCTGATTAGAGACATCAGCATGCCCGAGCTTAAAGCGGGTGATATCTTGGCGGTAGCCGGCAGCGGCGCCTATTGCATCCCGTTGCAGAGCAATTATAATGCCTCGTTCCGTCCGGCTATAGTCTTCGTCAGGGAAGGTAAAGCCCGCCTCATCCGGCGCCGGGAGACACTGGAAGACCTGACCCGGCATGATGTCGTCTAACGAGGAGACTCTTAATGTGGCAGGTAATCGGACAGACCCGTGCGGTCTCTCTGATACAGAATAGTCTTGATAAAGGGGCCCTGGCCCATGCTTACCTGTTCGTCGGGCCGGCCCATGTCGGCAAGATGACCCTGGCTTTAAATCTGGCCCAGGCGCTCAATTGTGAAGCGGACGAGCGACCGTGCCTCGAGTGCGCCTCCTGTCAGAAGATAGCTGCGGCCAATCATGCGGATGTCCAGGTTATCGGCCTGACCAGCAACGAGGATGCGGCGGAAGCCAAGCTGATTGGTATCGAGCAGATAGAAGACCTTCAGCACGATGCCAACTTACCCCCCTTCGAGGGGAAGCACAAGGTATTTATCATTAACCCTGCAGAACTGCTTTCGCTTCCCGCGGCTAACAGCCTGCTGAAAACACTCGAAGAGCCCGCCGACAAAGTGACTTTTATCTTGTTGACGGTAAATGACAGGTTGCTGCCAACTACCGTGGTCTCCCGCTGCCAGCGTCTGGAATTACCGCCCCTGTCAATTGCCGAGGAATCATCGGCTTTGATAGACAGGTGGGATATCGGACCGGAGCGGGCCAGGCTCCTCGCCGGGCTTTCTCACGGCTGCCTGGGATGGGCTATTGCGGCTAATGGAGACGATAGCCTGCTTCAACAGCGCGACCAGGAACTGAACCGTCTGCTCAATATTATCAAGGCCGACTACGAAGAGCGTTTCGCCTACGTGGCCCAGCTGGCCGCCCGATTCAACCAGAACCGGGGCGCGGTTTACGAGATACTGGACCTGTGGCTTGATTACTGGCGCGACCTGATGTTGGTTAAACTGGGCTGTCATGATATGATAACTAATATCGACCGTAAGGATGAGCTCGTCGAGATGGCCGGAGGCTATCGACTGGCCCAGATAAAGTCTTTCATCGAGAGCATCGGGTCGGCCGCGGAACAGCTCAGGCAGAACGTCAATACGCGGCTGGCGCTGGAGGTAATGATGCTCGACATACCCAGAAAGGAAGGAGGTGGCGTGAAATATGGCTGATACCGTTGGAATACGTTTTAAAAGAGCCGGCAAAGTCTATTACTTCGACGCCGGCGATATCGCGCTGGAACCCGGCGACTACGCCGTCGTGAAGACGAGCCGGGGTATGGAACTGGGGCACGTGGTTATTGCCCCCGGTCAGGTACTGGCCGGCGAGACAGGAGAAAACCTGAGCCCGGTGGTACGCAAGGCCGAACCGGAGGACATCGTCAAGTCAGAGGAGCTCGATGCCAGGGCGGAGGAAGCCCTGATTGAGTGCGGCAAGATGATTGGCGAACTACAGCTGCCCATGAAGCTGCTATCCGCCGAATACAATCTCGACAGCAGCCGACTGACTTTTTTATTCAGCGCCGAGGAAAGGGTCGACTTTCGGGACCTGGTCCGTCGACTGACCGGACAATTCAAGGTAAGAGTAGAATTACGCCAGGTGGGCAGTCGGGACGAGGCTAAATTACTGGGAAGCTTCGGCCGGTGCGGTCGTCCCCTGTGCTGCATGAGCTTCCTGACCGAGTTTACCCCGGTTTCCATCAAGATGGCTAAAGAGCAGAACCTGCCGCTTAACCCGATGAAAATTTCCGGAGCCTGCGGTCGCCTGATGTGCTGCCTGGCCTACGAAGGGGAGCAGTACCGCCTTATGAAGGAGAAAATGCCCAAGGTGGGGCAGCGGGTATCCACGCGCATGGGCGAGGCTACTGTGGTCGGGAATAATCCGCTGAAGGAAACGGTGATGGTTGAGATGGATAGCGAAGCTACGGTAGAGCTGCCTCTCGGCGACGTTTCTTACTGACTGCCGGGAGTGTTTACCATGTCCCGTCATTCTCAGCCTTCAGCCTGATTCAGCCTGAAGGCTTGACCCGAGAATCCAGCCACCTTTACCCGTCTGGATTCCCGCTGGAGTTTATCCCATACGCCGATACGGGGCGGGAATGACACCAAACCATTGTTAAACACGCCCGGGCACTTATTCTTGCTTCCAGAACTCAAGAACTGTAGAATAGTGGTATTAAAAATAAAAACTTTCCGAGAGGAGATTGATTTTCATGGCACAGATGGACCTGGCCGGCAATACGTATGAAGTCG
>JAUWZF010000157.1 GCA_030615475.1 Dehalococcoidales bacterium
CGATAATGCTGACAACGCCCAGGGCGACGAAAACACGCACTCCCAGGGCCAACAGTACCAGTAGCCCACCGAACAATATTATGGTAGCGAGTTCTGCACTCATTCGTTCACCGCCAGAGGATCAGCCTCTAGCATTCTGCCTATAACATATCTCCGGGCTTTTTCTTGCGGAAAAAGGAAGATATACCCTGCAAGAGGATGAGAATGGAAACCAACGGTATGAAAGACTTGATGGTGTAGAGGGGAATTTTTGGAGTCCCCTGGGTAAGCTGCCTGATGTCAATAGATGCAAGTGCCGACTCGCCGCTCTGCCAGATGATTATTCCGAAGAGGAAGAGGAAGGCGGCCAGGTCAACCAGCCCGGCGTAATACTTCCATCTGGGGGACAAACGGATATGGAGGATCTCCACCCGAATGTGCCGGTCGGTGAGCATGGCGTAGGCCCCGGCAAAGAGGATAAAGACGCCGAATATCTGCCGGTTTACCTGTAGGCCCCAGTTAAAGGTAATGTGAAGGTTTTTACAGACGACGGCGATAGTTACCAGGAGCATCATGGCCAGGGCCAGCAGGCTGATGCCTCTGGCTGATTTTTCACTGGTAAGATCAATATATTTGAAGAAAGTGTTGAGTACAGTTTTTATCCTGTCACCCATTTATAACAGCCTTTTCTGGGGGTGAGGCTCCCATATTCTACAATTAAATATGATCAATAATCCATATCAACAAACAATGTTGTGATACAGGGATAGCACATTAGGCCCGCACTATCCCTGTATCCAGACGATTCTCGTCAACCAATCCTAGCGGATGTTAGTTCCTTGCCTAGTCTATTCCGCGCCAGGCCTTTACCAGCGCTACTGCCTCGGCGCAGGCCTCTCTGGTGGCTACCTCATCCCAGAGCGCGTAGCCGACCTCCTGGTGGTGGGCCAGGACGGCGTCGCTCATCTGGACCTCGATAACCGTTCCGGCGGCTACCATGGCCTGGACATCTTTCATAGCCTGCTCGTAGTCGAGCAGCAACTTGGTCCAGTACACCTCGCCGGCCTTGGCCAGGGCATCCTGCTGAGCAGCGGACAGGCCATTCCAGACATCCATGTTGACCACGATGTGTCCGATGGCATGGTCGTTCTCCTGCCCGTGTATCCAGTACGGGGCTACCTCTTCGAAGCCCATACCTGTGTAGGCGCTGACGTCCCAGATGTGTGCGTCAAGACCGCCTGTCTGGAGCTGGGTGTAACAGTCCGGAGGAGCCATGTCAATACCGGTCATGCCCATATTGTTATGCCACTCCATCCACAGGCCGTCGGTCCTGATTCTCAAACCCTGGATGTCAGCCACGGTTCCCTGGAAAGCATTAGCGCCCGCCTCGGTACCTATCAGGAAGGGGACCGGGCCGTAGGAGTGTATATCCAGAAAGTAGACGCCCTGCTTGGCGTATTCGGCGCGCAGTATCTCTATCAGGCCATCTTCAAAGAAGAAGCGACGTATCTCGTTGGCCTTGTCGATAAAGGTTGCTTTCTCGGGGATGAGGAAGCTGTAGGGCAAGCCGAACTCGACACCGCCAACCCAGACACCGCGGCCGCCCCAGAAGCCGCCGTTGTCCATACCCATATCCAGTGTACCATCGACTACAGCATCGGGTACATCAAACATACCCACGATTTCAGGCTCGGCAAAGACCTCAACCTTGATGGAGCCGTTGCTGAACTCAGCGGCAGCATCGGCGAAGTAGGCCAATCCTTCCATGGAAAGGTCACCGCGCGGATAGGCGCACTGGATTCTGAGGGTGACTGGTTCTGGTGCCGGCTCTGGTGCTGGTGTTGGTGTCGGTGCTGGAGTCGGTGCTGGTGCCGGCTCTGGTGCTGGTTCAGCACAACCACTGAGAACAAACGTGCCTACCAGCAAGACTGTTAACATAATTAAAAAAATCTTTTTCATATTTTCTTCCTCCCTTGCATCAAATGGCAATAATCTCCCGCATGTAGATGAATCACTTCATTTATCACCCCCTTTCAGGGTCACCCGCGCCTATTATTCTAAATTCTTTATAACGTCCAGGAGTATATCTACCCCTTTATCAATGTATTCTCTGGTTATAGTTAAGGGTGGCATAAAACGCACCACAGTGCCATAACGCCCGCAAGGAACGGCTATCACGCCACGACGAAGAAGTTCAGACAGAATTTTCCCCATCACGCTGCCATCAATAGGTTCCTTTGTCTCTTTGTCTTTCACTAACTCAACGCCAACAAATAAACCTCGGCCACGGACATCACCAATGATTCTGCTGTTATTTGCGCCCTCCTGAAGCCTGGCTTTTATTTCAGCACCTAACTGGGCCGCTCTGCCCATCAAATCATAGTTCTTATCGGTCAATATATCAATATTGGTCATACACACTGCCGATGATAGGGCATTGCCGGCAAAAGTGCCCGGCTGGGAAGCCTCCACCAGTTTATCGGCAAAATCGGCTCTAAAGGTAAGGCCAGCCATGGGGAGGTCACCACCCATGCCCTTGCCCCAAGTCAGCATGTCGGGGGCGACATCGTAATGTTCAATAGACCACATTTTGCCGCTACGTCCCGCTCCCGCCTGAACATCATCAGCAATGAAGAGAGCGCCGTGCTTTTCACAGGCTTTCTTCAATATCTCCATATAACCCGGTGGTGGCACTAAATAGCCACCTTCTCCCTGTTGCGGCTCGACAATGAGGGCGGCTACGTCATCAGCCGCCGTATAAGGGGTATTGAGAACATAGTCAACATATTTGGCACATTGCAGGTCACAGCCAGGATACTCCAGGCCAAAACAGCAGCGATAGCAGTAGGCATAGGGCACGTGTATAACATAGGGCATGAGAGACCCATAACCGTGGTGGTAGTGGTCACCGGTAGTCAAGGCCCCTGAACCACACCACACACCGTGGTAGGCGCCATGAAAGGCCACAATTTGTGACCTCCCTGTTATATGACGGGCAAACTTTATGGCTGTTTCCACTGCCCCGCTACCGCTCTGGGTGAAGTAACTGACGCAATTCCCGCGCAGTCCCTCGGGCATGATGCTGGATAGTTTCTTGGCCAGTTCGGCACGTCGGGTGTTAACTGCCTCTCCAGCGTGCATCAACTTCCCCGACTGTTGCTCTATAGCTTTAACTACCCTGGGATGCCTCCGCCCTACAGAATTTACCGCAACCCCCGCCGCTAGATCAATGAAAATATTACCATCGGGGTCCTTTACTGTGGCACCCATGCCCTCATCAAAAACAGGAGGAGCCGCACCTCCAGGTCGTGTCAATGACTCGTACTTGGGTACGTCTTCGATTATCTTCTGACTTTCGGGACCGGGAATCTCAGTAACAATCTTGGGCGCACCGGGATATGATAACTCTGCCAGCTCCTTTTCTGATATCATTTTTTCATCTCCTTTTTATGCAAATTCAGTATTAATGTTCATCGGTCGATTATTCTACTATTCCACCGCTTTTAATTATTCATATGTTGCACTGACAATTCATTGTACATCTCGAGTGGAGTATATTCCAGCTGCAGCGACTCAGCCACAGGCGCACTAACTACCTTACCTTTAAAGACGTTTAGGCCTTTTCGCAAGGCATTATCTGTCTGTATTGCTTTCTGATAACCCATATCCGCAAGCTTTATAATATAGGGTAGGGTGGCGTTAGTCAAGGCAAAGGTGGAAGTCCGTGAAACAGCACCCGGCATGTTAGTCACGCAATAATGCAGGATACCTTCAGTGGTAAAAACTGGATTATCATGAGTCGTAGGCCTGGATGCCTCACAACAACCACCCTGGTCAACGGCGACATCTACTATCACTGAACCTTTTCTCATCTTGGTAAGCATATCCATTGTGATTAACTTATTTGCTTTAGCTCCCGGTATTAATATAGCTCCCACAACCAGGTCAGCATCGGCTACAGCAGCCTCAATATTACTCTTATTTGAAGCCATGGTGATCAATTTGCCTTCAAAAATGTCAGACAGGTATCTCAAC
>JAUWZF010000200.1 GCA_030615475.1 Dehalococcoidales bacterium
AGGTTAGCGTTTACGCCAGCTGAACGATATGAAAGAGAAGATTCACCCTGAATATTATACCGACGCCGAGGTTGTCTGTTCCTGCGGTAACAGGTTCACCACGGGTTCTACCAGAAAGCAGCTTAAGGTCGAGGTATGCAGCAATTGCCACCCATTCTTCACCGGTGAAAGGCGTATGCTGGATACTACCGGGCGCGTGGAGCGGTTTAAAAAGCGCTACAAGCTCGAGGGTTAGTTGGCAATATTACCGGAAGGCAGGAGCGGTTAATATATTCCGCTCCTTTTTGTTTAGGCAGGATGGCGGATAAAAAGAAGTATAACTACGGCGGCCAGGCGGTTATCGAAGGAGTAATGATACGCGGACGCACCTCGGTAGTGACGGCGGTCCGCCGGCCCAATGGCGAGATAACCGTTGATGTTAAACCACTGCCATCTCTGACTACCAATCGTTTGAGGCGGGCGCCCCTGCTGCGTGGTGTCGTTATCCTGATTGAGGCCATGGTACTGGGCATCAAGAGCCTGCTCTATTCGGCCAATATTGCCATGGAAGAAGAGGAAGAAGAAATTCCCACGAAGGCAATCTGGGGCATGATTGCCTCGGCGGTAGTCCTGGTGGTTGTCCTGTTCTTTATCGCCCCGCTTTTTCTCACCAAGCTGGCGAATAACTATATACCGAACACAGTGGTGTTTCATATCGTCGAAGGTGTAATACGCCTGGCTATTTTCATCGCTTATCTCAAGGTAATATCACTCCTGCCTGATATCAAACGTGTCTTCACCTATCACGGGGCCGAACACAAAACGGTCAACGCCTACGAAGCAGGTGTACCGATGGAGGTAGAAGCTATAAAGCCTTACAGCACAGCCCACGTGCGCTGCGGTACCAGTTTCCTGTTTCTGGTGCTGGTAATCGCTATCTTCATCTTCTCTTTCGTAGGACGTGAGATTCTATGGCTGATGATAGGGGCACGTATTGTCCTCATTCCGGTTATCATGGGGCTGGGCTACGAAGTAATCTATTTCGGCGCCAGGCATACCAACAACTGGTTTATGAAAATTATCATGGCTCCCGGGCTGCTCATGCAGTCACTGACTACCGGGGAACCCGATGATAGACAGATGGAAGTAGCCATAGCGGCTATGAACAAAGCTGTGGAGGTTGACCGGGCGGAAGAAGCGGCGCAGGCTGCCCATTAAAAACTCTACAAATCGGCTCCAGTCAACTCCTGGAAGAAGCAGGTCCGGTTGCCGGTGTGGCACACGGGGCCGGTGGGGTGCGCCTTTACCAGGATAATATCGCTATCGCAGTCGCGCCAAAGTTCGCGTACCATGAGTTTGTTCCCCGACGTCTCTCCCTTGTGCCACAGCTCCTGCCGACTGCGACTGTAAAACCAGACCTCGTTACTTTCTAAAGTCCGGCGGATGGACTCCTCGTTCATATAGCCCAGCATCAGTACCTCACCGGTATCGACGTCCTGGACGATGGCCGGGATAAGTCCTTTTTCGTCAAATTTAAGATTACTCACCAGTATTCACCTTTTCAAATTTATTTCATACTCACAACTGGCCGATTTCGCTCAATGCCTGCTTCAGGCTGATGTCGCCGGTATATAAAGCCTTGCCCACGATGGCGCCTTCGGCGCCGAGTTTGTTAAGCATCTTGAGATGGCTTACCGATGTGATACCACCGGCGGCAATAATCGGCAGTCCGGTAGTATCAATCATCTCGGTAATTGCCGAGAAATTAGGTTCTGTCAGGGTGCCGTCACGGCTGATATCGGTATAGATAAAGCGCCTGACGCCGAGCTGCATCATGGAATTGGCCAGCTCTACGGCAGTCTGTTCCGTGTCCTTTTTCCAGCCGTGCGTGGCGACATAACCTTCGCGGGCGTCAATGCCGATGATTATTGAGTCGCGGAAGCGGTGGCAGGCCTCGGTAACCAGCCGGGGGTCTTCCACGGCGGCCGTACCCAGAATCACGCGATCTATGCCTGCTTTCAGCAATGCCTCAATCGTTTCAATATGGCGGATACCGCCGCCAAGCTGGACGGGTATCAACATAGCCCTGGCGATATCCCTGATGATTTCCAGGTTTTGGATTTCACCGGAGGCAGCGCCGTCAAGGTCGACGACGTGCAGTCGGGGTGCGCCGATGGACTGCCATTTCAGGGCCACATCGAAAGGGTCGTCGGAAAAGACCGTTTCCCGGCTGTAATTGCCCTGATACAGGCGGACGCACCTGCCTTTCCGTAAGTCTATGGCCGGTATAATTTCTATTTCGGGCCTCTTTCTATCATAGGTTATGTGGAAATTATAGCACCTGGATGGTATATTAGACAATTAGTAATTTTAATATATCTTAGTGATGTGCTAAACTCGCAGCAAAGCTAATTCCCACGACTGAATCAAAATCAGGAAGATATTTCATCCGGGCTACTTGTGTAATTCAATGAAATAGTTCTTGACAAATAATCACGTCCAACTTATTATACACAATAACAACTCATGAAGGAGGTATCACTATGTATGCATCACTTCTCAAGTTTAAAACCGCACCCGGTAAACGCGCCGAGGCTGAAGGGTTGGCCGATAAGCTGTACCCCGTTCTTAAGGGTATGAAGGGCCGAAAGATCGCAGTATATTTTGGCGATCCTGATACCAATGAATATGGTTCCTTTTATACCTGGGAAACAAAAGAGGACCTGGAAGCTGGAATCAATTCGATACAGTCCAAATTGCAGGGGCTGCTTGGCCCAATTGTTATTGAGCCGCCGGTTCGAAAGATATATGAGGTCTACGAACCGAAAACATAAACCGGTGTTATACAAAACTTCACGCGTAAATCGATGATAACTAGATTTTTTAGTTTCTCACATCCCTATATATCTGGGTAGTGGGTCAATTTGGGCTATTAGGTGTTCTTTTATTCATATGGTAGAATAGACTATATTGGAACATGTCGGTAGATTCGGGGAGGTATGGCATGATGAAGAAGATATGGCATGCTATCCTGAACATTATTGCCTGGTGTACTCAGGACAGTGCCAGACTACGCAAAGCAAAACATCTGAAGACAGAACATGAAATAGAAATCCAGCGTATGCGCACCCGGAGATGGGGCTAATAGTATATCTGCGCCGACAGTGAACCGGGCACTTAATTGACCTCATCTGCATTGACTAGCAAGTT
>JAUWZF010000021.1 GCA_030615475.1 Dehalococcoidales bacterium
CGCAGCGGTAAGGTGGTGCTTAACGCCACCATCGCCGAGCTGAAAGAAGCCTGGCAGAAACCCTTGAGATCGTGAAGGATTAAAATGGCTAAAGCAAAAACATTAATGTTGCGGGCCCCCGGGACGAACTGCGACTTCGAGACACAGGTAGCCTTCGAGCAAGCCGGGGCCGAGGTTGACTCGGCGCTGGTGACCGAGCTGTTCCGCCGGGAGAAACGCCTGGCGGACTACCAGATACTGGTTATACCCGGCGGATTTACCTATGGCGACGATATCTCCGCCGGCAAGATTCTGGCCAACGAAATCCGGCTGCGGCTGGGGGAGGACATTGGAAAATTCGTTGACGATGGCCGGCTCATCTTGGGTATCTGTAACGGTTTTCAGGTGCTGGTGAAGGCGGGCATTCTCCCCGGATTACCGGGAAACGGCGCCCAGCCGGTAACCCTAACCAATAATGACTCAGGTAAATTTGAGTGCCGCTGGATATATCTTGAGGTGAATGAAAAGAGCCCCTGCGTCTTCACGAGTGGTATTAAGAGCCTGTATATACCGGTCAACCACGGGGAGGGCAAGCTGGTGGCGGAGCCGGGCGTGCTGGATAAGCTGAACGTCGTCGTGCAGTACGCCGACGAGAATGGGGACACAACGGCGGGCTACCCGTATAATCCGAACGGCTCGTTAAGGAACATTGCCGGTATCTGTGATGACTCGGGGCGCATCTTCGCCCTGATGCCGCACCCGGAGCGCTTCATCCGCTGGACGCAGCATCCCCGGTGGACAAGAGAAACACCGCGGGAAACCGGCGACGGCCTGCAGGTATTTATTAACGCCGTAGCCTGGGTAAAGGGTATATAAATCGCGTCCCACCGCATCAAATCGGTGGCACGCGCATCTTTCTTATTAGGGTAAGTGTGGGTTTCTAAGAACGTTGCGTCGAGAAAACGTTAATCTCCCTCAACACCCTGTTCTTTGATATAATCAATAGCGTCCTGAATGGTCACTATCTTCTCAGCGGCCTCATCCGGTATCTCGACTTTTTGGTCCGGGCTGCTGAATACCTCTTCCAGAGACATAATCAGTTCTACCAGGTCGAGTGAATCGGCGCCTAAATCTTCAACAAAGCTAGCTGTAGGCACTACATCTTTATCATCAACGCCAAGCTGCTCCACAACTATGTCTTTTATTCTCTCAAAGATGGTTGCCACTTTTCCCCCCTTTATGAAAGCTTCCTACCGACTGGTCAGCGTACTTACCGACCCCAGCACCCCGTTGATAAACCTGGCCGAATTCTCACTCCCGAAGGTCTTAGCCAGCTCAACCGCTTCGTTTATGGCTACCTTAACCGGTACCTTATTATCAAATAAAATTTCAAAGATTGCAAGTCTGAGAATGTTGCGGTCGACCATCGCTATCTGTTCCACCGGCCAGGCCGGGGCGAATTTCTGAATATTACGGTCGATTTCGTCCTTGTTGCTGACGGTGCCGTCTACCAGCTCGCGGACAAAGGCACTGTTTTCCTCGGATAAGTCCGCCTCGGACAGAAGGCGTTCTACCACCGTCCCGGGGCGGCGTACTACAGAGTCGACCTCATATAGTGCCTGCAGGGCAATAGTCCTGGCTTTGCGTCTTGTCCCTGTCATGTTTTTTAACGTCCTGAGCACATATTATAGCATAACAGGGAGCGGCCGATAAACAGGCCGGAGAGGGGTGAGGGGTTAGGCAAAACGGTGATATTAATGCTAACATAGAAGATAATAACAATCAGGCATAGAGTTCCGGTTAAATAAGGCTTTTCCCCGGAGAGAAAGGAGATAAGATGGCGCGAGATGCTATTTTAGCCGAAGAACTGACCTACCGGTACGGTGAATTAACCGCCGTGGATCACATCAGTTTTAACGTGGCCGAAAGCGAAATCATGGGTTTTCTCGGCCCGAACGGCGCCGGTAAGACGACGACCTTCAAGATGCTGACCGGGCAGCTCAAGCCCAAAGGCGGACAGGCCAGGCTGCTCGGCATGGATGTCACGAAAAACGTCGAAAAGGTGCAGGGAGAGATTGGCGTCTGCTTTGAAACGACGAATCTCTATGAACAGATGAGCGCCCTGGAAAACCTCAACCTGTTCGCCCGCTTGTTCGGTATGCGTTCGTTTGACGGCAATGCCCTGCTGGAGCGGGTGGGCCTGCCCGGGCGGGGCAAAGACAGGGTCGAGACGTATTCCAAAGGCATGAAGCAGCGCCTCATGGTGGCCAGGTCCATACTTAACAAGCCCCGCGTCCTCTTTCTCGATGAACCCACCGTCGGACTCGACCCGACCTCATCCGAGACGATAAGGAATATTATCCTCGAAGAGCGCGAGCGGGGCGCCACCGTGTTTCTCACCACCCACGACATGCTGGAGGCCGACAAGCTCTCCGACCGGGTAGCCTTTATGGACCAGGGTAAAATCGTCGCGCTGGATACTCCCCACCAGCTCAAGCAGCAATACGGCAGGCGGGCGCTCAAGGCAAAGGTCACCGGGGATGACGGCGGACTTGAGGACCGCGAAATAACCCTGGACACCCCGGAGACGGCTGAAGCCGTTCGGAAACTCTTTTCACAGGAAAAAGTAATCACCATCCACAGTGAAGAAGCCACCCTGGAAGATATCTTCATCAGCCTTACCGGGCGGGGGCTCGTGTAGTGAACTGGCGCATTATCGGCACCCTCGCTGCCAAAGACTTCTCCCTCTTCTTCAGGAATAAGCTGTTCGCAGCCCTGACGGCTATCGCTTTCATTTTCTACATCGTCGTCTACTTTGTCATGCCGGGCACGGTCAATGAAAATCTTGAAATTGGGCTGTACTCGCCGGTAACTCTCCCGGCCTTTACGGAGATGCAGGAAGAGGGCCTTGAAGTAGAAATGGTAGCATCCGAGGACGCCCTGAAAGAAGGTGTCATTGAGGGCAGATACGTAGCCGGAGTATCGCTGCCGGCGGACATGATGGAAAAACTGGCTTCCCAACAAAAACCCACCATCAGTCTTTATTTCACGCCTGATGTGCCGCAGGAGATGAAGGATACCGTCGCCCTGATTATCAGGGAACTGGCTTATCTCCAGACGGGACAGTCTCTAAATGTTGAAGTAACCGAGGAAATTCTGGGACCGGATATGACCGGCACGCCGATACCGCCGCGGGACAGGTTAAGACCCCTCCTCGCCATCATGATTCTCATGGTGGAAATGATGGGGCTGGCTAGCCTTCTATCCGAAGAGATGGAACGGGGCACCGTACACGCCCTGCTGGTAACTCCGATGTCTATCAAAGAACTGTTTATCGCCAAAGGCATTACCGGCACCGGGCTTGCCTTCGGACAGGCGGTGCTGTTCATGCTGGTGGTCGGTGGTTTTGGCGGAGGGCCGTTGATAATCCTGGTAGCCCTGCTGCTGGGAGCGGTGCTGGTCACCGGGGCCGCTTTTCTTATCTCATCCGTGAGCAAGGACTTTATGTCGGTGCTGGCCTGGAGTATTCCTGCGTTCATTATATTTATGGTGCCATCGTTCAGCATCCTGTTTCCCGGAACGATTACTAACTGGATTAAGATTATCCCGTCCTATTACCTGGTCGATATCGTGCACCGGGTGGCTAACTTCGGCTCCGGCTGGGGTGACGTCTGGCTTAATCTGTTGATACTCCTGGGATTCTGCCTGGTCATCACATGGATTGGGATATCCGTTCTGAGGAGGAGAGTCCGATGAGTCTCAAACGAGTAGGCATACTGCTGGGTAAGGAATTCCTGCATGGCTCAAAAGGCTATATCTTCATTTTCTCCATTGTCGGCCCGATCGTCATCTCGCTGATGATAAGTTTAATTTTCGGTACACTATTTACCGGAAAACCCACGCTCGGAGTCCTGGATGAAGGCAACTCGCAATTGATACCCATGATTCAGGAGCTCGATACACTGAATATCAAGGAATATAACAGCACCCCGGAAATCAGGCAGGCAGTCGAGAGCGGCACCGTCGATGTCGGTATCGCCCTTCCCGCCGATTTTGACAGCTCCGTCACGGGTGGAGGGAAGGCGGAAATTGAAGCATATACCTGGGGAGAAAGCCTGGCCAAAGACCGTTCCGTAATCTCCGTAACGATAACCAACCTCATCAGAGAGATGACCGGACAAGAATCGCCGGTGGATATAGAAACCATAACGCTCGGTGACGAGGTAAGCGTCCCCTGGAGTGACCGGCTGCTGCCGGTAATCGTCCTTATAGCCGTGTTTCTGGGCGGACTCATGCTGCCGGCAACCTTGGTGATAAACGAAAAAGCGAAGAAGACGCTTGAGGCACTGATAGTAACGCCTACCAGTATCGCCGAAGTTTTCACCGCCAAGGGGACGGTTGGTCTAATCGTAAGTATGTTCATGGGCGTCCTGATACTGGTAATAAATCAGGCTTTCGGCAGCGAACCGCTGCTGCTGGTCCTGGTGCTGGCGCTGGGCGGCATAATGGCGGTTGAGATAGGCTTGATACTCGGTATTCTACTGAAAGACTTCACCTCGCTGTTCACCGTCTGGAAGACAGCTGGAATCCTGCTTTTCGCGCCCGTCTTTATCTACCTTTTCCCCGAGATTCCCACATGGATTGGCAGGATTTTCCCTACTTACTACATCATTCAGCCGATAGTGGATATCAGCCAGCGTGGCGGCGGCTGGTCGGATATCGCCATAAATGTCTTCGTACTTATCGGGCTGAACCTTATCCTGCTGGGAATAGTCGCTTCTATGCTGAGGAAGACACAGCGGCTCGCCAGCTGAATTCGGCGGTATCTTAATTCCTTAAGCCGGCTACATCCTAATTACTGACTGTACGGCATTTGACTTATCGGCACGGTTCGTGTAAATATTTCATTGTATGGAACTGATTCGGCCCTTCATCTGTAAAATACCTTTGAATTAAGTTATTTAGCCTGTAAGAAGCTTGACAATTAAAAAGGTGAGTATATATAATTAGCCTACCATTAGTCTCATGCAGTTTGTGTAACGTGTTTTACAATCGTATATCCAGAAATTGTATCCGGAGAGGAGGCCTGTTATGTGAGGGGGGATAATAGAGCGATACCGGTTACCTGTGTTCTTAGCTGTTTTACGAGAATGGATAGAGGGGGTAATGAGGACGCCCGAGCGGATAGAGATAGACAATCTTTAACCTATGTAACCGGAAAGATCGGTGCTTTACCCACAATTTTAAGATAATACGGGGGTGAATAACCGAAAATCCGTGAAAGATACGGGTGACATTAACTTAATAAAGGAGGCAAAAACCGATAATGAAGAAAAAATTACTACTACTTACAGTAGCCGTTATTGTCATCGGTGGAATGCTTATCGGTAGCTGTGCTGAACCCGAACCGGCACCGACACCGACACCGACACCAGCACCAGAACCGGCACCGGTACCCGAACCAGAACCCGGACCGGTAAGTGGCGGCATCCTGAGAATAATTCAGCCATCCGGCCCAGTGGTTCTGAGCTACGTTCCCATGATGGGTCCAGCTGACCGCTCCGCCATTTTCCCTGCCGCAGAAGCACTGGTAGACACTACCACCGAAAGGGGAGTATTTACGACTGGAGTAGAGCCAGTTCTAGCCGAGTCGGTAGACGTAGATATGGAGAATCTGACGATAACCTTCCACATAAGGGAGGGCGTTTATTTCCATGACGGGTCGGAGCTGACTGCCGAGGTGGCGCGCTGGAACCTTCAGCAGGTCATAGATGCCGGGGCCATGCCGTACATGGACTACTTTAAGGAGATGAGGGTTACCGATACCTATACACTGGTGATAGAAATGACTAAGTATAATAACCAGTGTATGCCCACCTGGGGGTGGTGGACAGCCATGTACTCCAAGGCTGCCTGGGAGGCAGCCGGCACCACTGAGGAAGAGCGCATTGAGTGGGCTCGAACCCATATCGTCGGCACCGGGCCGTTCATGCTGGAAGAGTTTGAGCGGGATGTCGGCATTACCTGGGTGAAGAATCCGAACTACTGGCGGGAAGGTAGACCCTATCTTGACGGCGTCCTTTACACATATATTCCCGACCCCGTGACTGCCCGAGTCATGATGGAGGCGGGAGAGGCAGATATGTGGGCTGCTCCGGCGAAGGATGCGGTCGAGTTAATGGCTATGGGCTATGTTAAACAGAGTGCCTGGCCAGTGCTACCCATGGGCCTCTGGCCCAATACCGCCCACCCCGACTCGAAATGGCAGGACTTGAGACTACGTGAGGCAGTGGAGTATGCCCTTGATAAAGAGGCAATTACCCAAGCCATGGGGCACGGAATGTATATACCCATACCTCGTCTGCCAATAGAGGGGGAGTGGGGTTACGACCCAGTTGATCCTCGGCCATATAACCCCGACAAGGCCAGGGAGCTGCTGGAAGATGCTGGCGCCATTGGCCTCAAGATAAAGCTGCTGAGCACGAATGACCCGCCCACTATGGATGCCGTTACCATGGTAAAAGGCTTTCTTGATGCCGTCGGTTTCGAGGTTGAGCTGGATCCCGCCGACCCGGGCAGATTCTATGGAACTATCTTCGCCCCGCCCGGGCCAGACCAAGACCTGCATTGGTGGCTTGCGGGAGGTATGGATACCAACTACCTGCAGACTTACATACGCTGGTTCAGCATTGAACCCTTCACCGACCTGGCCTATCTTGGGCATACGCCCGAACAGGCTGAGATGGATGTGCAGGCAATGGCAGTAATCACCATTGAAGAGCAGATTGAATGGTGTGAGACGGTGATGGATTATATGGCCGATAATTGCCTGATAATTCCGGTTTATGGTTCTACGGCATACTCCATACTAAAACCCTATGTACACAGCACTCAGTACACACAAGGCTTTGTCCGCTGGCAGATGGAAGAAGTCTGGATGGACCCGCACTGAGGAAGTATTAGCTGAATAGAATAGCATGAGTAAATAGCCGGGTGGTTCACCCATGGGTTTCATGTTAGACTAAGAGTGAATCACCCGGCATTGTGGGAAATTAGATACTATTTGTCGGCCGAGAGGCGGCATGCTCCGGCAATGGCATCCCCGGAGTTTGGGACGTCGGTTGGTAGGTTAACGTTTGCCTGGATAGATCCCGAAATGACGACTGAGGCTTGAGATGACCACATATATCATACGACGACTGCTAATGGCGGTGGCCGTCATTATCATAGTTACGCTGATTGTATTCTTTGTCATACGTCTGCTGCCCGGTGACCCCCTGATTATTTTTCTGGGTCAGTCCGCTGGGACAGGAACCATGACCCATGAACAGCTTGAACACCTTCGGGTCGAGTACGGTCTGGACAAGCCCCTAATGGTGCAGTACGCCAACTGGATGACGGGCATCTTCCAGGGGGACCTGGGGAAATCAATTTACTACCACGAGGATGTGGGCACGCTTATGATGAAACGTTTCCCCATAACCCTGCACCTGGGAATACTGGCACTTGTATTCTCCAATGCTCTGGGAATCACACTCGGTATAATTGCGGCCGTAAGGCGAGGCAAATGGATAGACACAGTAGTTACCGTCCTGGCTTATATCGGTGTCACCGCTCCCGTTTTTTGGGTGGCGATACTGCTGATATACACTTTTGGCCTCACACTCGATTGGCTGCCCATCGTCGGCTATACCTCCCCCGTTGATAACTTCTGGCTCAGCACCAAAGGGGTAATCATGCCCGTAATCTGTCTTGGCTTCGCGGGTCTGGCAGGCGCAGCACGCATCATGCGGTCAAGCATGCTTGAGATAGTCCAGCAGGACTATATCCGCACCGCCTGGTCCAAGGGCCTGAGAGAGCGTGCCGTAATATTCAAACATGCCCTGAAAAACAGCCTCATCCCGATGGTTACTTTAGCCGGCATAGGCGTCGGCATAATTTTTGGCGGTTCGGTTATTGTTGAGACCATTTTTGCCATTCCCGGTCTCGGCAGGCTGCTGGTAACCAGCATCTTTGCCCAGGACTATGTTGTTATTCAATCCGGCACCCTGGTAATCGCCCTGATAATCATCCTAGTCAATCTGGCCGTTGATATCTCCTACGGCTGGCTTGACCCCAGGATTCGGTACGGCTAGGAGAGTTTTGAATATGGTTGAAGAGCATAACACTATTGAAGAGTTTCAGGAAGCTCCGCCTCATGTCAGCGAGTGGAGACGCTTCTGGAGGGTGTTCTTTCAGCGGAAGATAGTGCTATTTGGCCTTATAGTCTTAGCACTCTTGATATTGACCGCCGCCTTCGCTGATTTTCTAGCTCCCCACGACCCCTATAGGGGAATTTTAGCCGATTCGCTAGAAGACCCGAGCCTTACCTGGCCATGGGGCTCCAACGGCGGATACTTACTGGGCACGGACATTCAGGGTAGAGACACGTTAAGCCGCCTTATTTTCGGTGCCAGGACGGCACTTCTGGTAGGCTTCGTAACCACGTTTTTTGCTGCGTTCGCCGGTATTCTCCTGGGTTTAATTGCCGGGTACTTTGGCGGCATTATCAACATGATAATCATGAGGATAATGGATGCGCTCATGGGCTTCCCGCTGCTGCTGCTGGCCCTCATCATGGCGGCCGTCCTCGGCGGCGGCATCCAGAACGTTATCATCGCCCTGGCTGTTGCCATATTACCCGGGTACGCCCGTGTGATGCACGGGCTGACCCTCAGCATCAGGGAAAATGATTATATAATGGCCGAACGGGCCATGGGTGCCAATAACTTACGCACCATGATACAACATATTTTACCGAATGCCCTGGCACCCATAATTGTGCTGGTAACAATGCAGCTGGGTACTCTTATCCTGGCCGAGGCCGCCCTCAGCTTTCTCGGCATCGGCATCAAGCCGCCGGGCGCGGCCTGGGGCGCCATGGCTTTCGATGGCTACCGGTATCTACTGTCGCATCCCGTGCTATCCTTCGCCCCCTGCATGGCCATCATGCTGGTGGTGTTTTCCTTCCAATTGGTGGGCGATGGGCTGCGGGATGCCCTCGACCCGAGGTTACGGGGTATACTATAATGTGAGGAACGTAAAATGGTCGAACTATTAAAAGTTGACAACCTGGTAACTCAATTCAAGACCGAGAGCGGCCTGGTCAAGGCCGTCGATGGCATTTCCTACTACCTCGACGAGCAGGAAATCATCGGCCTCGTGGGCGAAAGCGGCTGCGGTAAGTCCGTCAGCCAGCTGTCCATCATGCAGCTCATCAGCGCCCCGGGCGAAATCGCCGGCGGCGAGGTCATCTTCGAAGGCCAGAACCTCCTCAATTTCAGGGCAAACGGCCCCGAAATGCGTTCCGTGCGTGGTGCCAAAATCGCCATGATTTTTCAGGAACCCATGACCTCCCTTAACCCCGTCCTGACCATCGGCCAGCAGCTTACCGAAATGCTGCAACTCCACCTGAAAATGAACGATGACGCCGCCCGTAAGAGAGCCATCGAGCTCATGAGCATAGTGGGTATTTCCAGCGCGGAAAACCGCATCGATGATTACCCCCATCACTTCTCCGGCGGTATGCGCCAGCGCGTCATGATTGCCATGGCACTCTCCTGCAATCCCAGAATCATTATCGCCGACGAGCCGACTACCTCCCTGGACGTGACCACACAGGCCCAGCTCCTGGAGCTGATGAAGGACATGGTCCAGCGTTTCCGCACCTCATTGGTCATTGTCACCCACAACCTGGGTGTCGTCGCCCGTTACGCCCAGAGGATTTATATCATGTATGCCGGGCGTATCGTCGAATCGGGCACCACCAAGGATATCTTCGGTAAACCGCGCCACCCCTATACTATCGGCCTCCTCAAGTGCATCCCCAGGCTCGATGAGGAGGAGGGCACCAAGCTGGTACCCATCGAGGGCCTGCCCCCCAACCTGATTAATATGCCACCTACCTGCGCCTTCCTGCCCAGGTGTTCCTATAAACTGGATAAATGCGCCCGGGAACCGTGGCCTCCGCTGACTCCTGTTAACGGTAACCACTTCATTAGCTGCTATGCTGATACCAAGGAGAAATAAGTGAACAAAAAAAGCGATGATGTTATCTTAGACATCCAGGACCTTAAAATGTACTTCCCGAT
>JAUWZF010000067.1 GCA_030615475.1 Dehalococcoidales bacterium
GTCACTTCATCCTTGAATAACGGTTCCCATTGCATGTATGACATCGTCCAGCGGCCGGTCATGTAATCGGCGCGTGTCGGCATGGTCGGGAAGCCCGCTATGTAGTGACGGTCGAACCGTACTGACTTCTCCGCGAAAGCATCGATGGACGGAGTAATAATCTCCTTATTCCCGTAGGCACCCACATGGTCGCACCTTAAGCTATCGGATATTACCCAGATAACATTCATTTCCCCTCCTCGTACATGCTTTTCCAGAATATACCCTAATATATAACATTAACCGCACAATAAAAAGTGATGTGTCCCCGCAAAATATCCGATAGGCTTTTCCCCCCACCCCCAAGGGGGCGTCTAAGAGGGGTGAAACCCCTCTTTCTTATTCTCCCCCTCTCCTTTGACACCTCGTAAGGAGAGGGGGATTAAGGGGGTGAGGCAGAAAAGAATCCCCTTTTTATTCAATATCAGCTAATACTCAATTGCGCAATTCCGCATTATCGCAATCAGTAATCCGGCATCCCCCCCATTTGCGCCTCAACGTACTTTGCATTTATAATTTAATGTCTGGAGGCGTACCGTGCTCGATAACGAGTTTCTTCATCAGGTCAACCGGCCCGCCCGCTATACCGGCGGCGAGTGGAACAGTATCGTCAAGGACTGGGATAGTACCGCCGCCAAGATAGCGCTGTCCTACCCGGATATGTACGAAATCGGCATGTCCAACATGGCGGTGCCCATCCTCTACGACCTGCTCAACCGCCAGCCGGACGTCCTCGCCGAGAGGGTTTACGCCCCCTGGGTGGACATGGAAGCCATGATGCGCGCCCGTAATATCCCCCTCTTCAGCCTGGAAACCCGGCGCCCCCTCAAGGACTTCGATATCATCGGCTTCTCGCTGGGCTACGAACTCACCTATACCAACGTGCTGAACATGCTCGACCTGGCGCAAATTCCGGTACTCGCCTCGGAAAGGGACGACTCTCACCCCCTGATAATCGCCGGCGGTAGCTGCACGTTAAATCCGGAGCCGATGTCCGACTTCATTGATGTTTTCATCATCGGCGACGGCGAGGACGTGCTTCTTGAGTTCCTCGATGCCTGCCGCGATGGGAGGGGCACGGAGAAAAACCAACTGCTCCACCGGCTGGCCGCGATTCCCGGCATCTACGTTCCCAGTCTCTATCAGGTAGAATACGATCCCGCCGGCCTGCCGGTAAGCATCACGCCCACCGCCCCGGAGGCTAAACCAAGGATTCAACGGCGTATCGTTACCAAGCTCCCCCCGCCCCCCACCCATCCCGTCGTGCCCTTTATCGAGGTCATCCACGACCGTGCCGCCATCGAGATTCAGCGGGGGTGCAGTCGCGGCTGCCGCTTCTGCCAGGCCGGCATGATATACCGTCCCGTACGCGAGCGCCCCCACGAGGAGGTGCTCCAGGCGACCGGAGAGCTTATCGCCAACTGCGGCTACGACGAGGTCTCCCTGGTCTCGCTGAACACCACCGACTACGCCGGCATCGACGAGCTGGTGGTAAAGCTATCAAAGCGCTACCCGAACCTTACCCTGTCGCTGCCCAGCCTGCGTCTGGACGATTTCTCCATCAAGCTCGTCGGCTCCCTCCCCACCCGCAGTCGCACCGGACTTACCTTCGCCCCCGAGGCCGGCAGCGAGAGGTTAAGAAAAGCTATCAACAAGGACCTCACGGAAGAAAGCCTGCTGGCAACGGCCGCCACCGCTTTCGAGCGCGGCTGGACCGGCCTCAAGCTCTACTTCATGGTCGGTCTGCCCACCGAGACCCTTGAGGACGTTGCGGGCATTGTCCATCTGGTAGAAAAAGTCCGCGCCGAGGGTAAGAGGGCCAGTGGCAAAAAGCCGATGATACGGGTGAGCGTCTCCACCTTCGTCCCCAAGCCGCATACGCCCTTCCAGTGGTCCGCTCAGTTACCGGAGCCGGAATTAACCGCCCGGCACGAAATTCTCCAGCAGGGCCTGCACCATAAAGGTACCCGCCTGTCCTGGCACGACCCCCAGACCAGCCTGCTGGAAGCGGCGCTTTCGCGGGGAGACAGGCGCCTGGGGAAAGTAATTCACCGCGCCTGGGAGTCGGGCTGTAAATTCGATGCCTGGACCGAGCATTTCAGCTACGACAACTGGCTCCGCGCCTTTGCCGATGCCGGCCTGGAGCCCGGTTTCTACGCCCACCGCGAGCGCTCCCTGGACGAAGTGCTGCCCTGGTCTCATATTGATTCGGGCGTAACCGACACTTTTTTAAAGCGGGAACTCGAGCGCGCCCGGCAGGGCCAGAATACACCCGACTGCCGTCACGGCTCCTGTAATGCCTGCGGCCTCGAGCAGCTGGAAAACTGCGTCAACAAACGGTAGTGCGTACTTACGCAATTGCGCATTTTTTATTCGACGGCGGTAATTGCCACCAACCGGTCGCCTTCATCGAGGGTCATCAGCCTGACCCCCTGCGTGCTCCGGCCCTGGGTGCTGATACCATGTTTGGGGTCTTTTTCCTTTACCGGAGTCAGCGTTACCATGCCCTCGGCCGATATCAACATGACCTGCTGCTTCACCGTTACTACCCTGGCCGCCGTCACCTCTCCCGACTTGTCAACTATCTTGAACGTCCTCACGCCCATACCGGCGCGGTGCTGCCGCGGATACCGGGCCAGTGACGTAATCTTGCCGTAACCACCCTCGGTAGCCACCAGCAGAAAGGCTTCGGGGTCGACCCTGTCCATGCTGACCACGCCGTCGCCCTCGGCCAGGCGGATAGCGCGTACGCCGCCGCTGGTCCTGGAGGCAGCCCTCAGGCTGGAAACGCCAAAACATATCGATTGTCCTTTACGTGTTATCAGGATAACATCATCCTTATCGGTGGCCATACAGGTTGATACCAGCTCATCCCTCGGCGCCAGGTCCATGGCGATAAGCCCGCTGCTCCGCACGGCGGAGAATTTGTCCAGTGACGTCTTCTTTATCTCGCCGAGCTTGGTAGCCATCACCAGATAGGCGTCCGGCATCAAGCCGGTGGTGGCGGTCATGGACGTGACTCTTTCACCCTCGGTAATGGAAAGCAGATTGATAATGGCCAGCCCCTTCGACGTGCGTGAAGCGGCGGGGACTTCGTGGCACTTCAGGTAAAAGACCTTGCCGCGGTCGGTGAAGAAAAAGAGGTCATCGTGGGTATCGGCCACGACCAGTAGCATGACCGCATCGGTGTCCCTGGTCACCTGGCCTATTCTACCAACGCCACCACGATGCTGCGTCGGGTAGGTCTTCGAGGGAATTCTCTTGACGAAGCCACGGCTGCTGAGCGTTACCACCACTCTTTCGTGGGGAATGAGGTCTTCCTCGGTAAACTCGAGCGCTCCCTGCTCGACGATGGAGGTGCGGCGCTCGTCGCCGTACTTGGACTTCAGCTCCGTCACTTCTTCCTTTATCAGGACGAGAACCCTCCTGGGATTGGCCAGCAGGTCTTCCAGGTAGGCGATCGTTTTGACCACCCCGGCGTATTCGTCGAGTATCTTCTGCCTTTCCAGATTGGCCAGGCGGCGCAGCTGCATATCGAGGATTGCCTGCGCCTGAAGCTGGGTCAGGCCGAAGCCTTCCATCAGGTTTTTACGGGCTGCCTCGGCCGTCTCGGACTTTCGGATGGTACTGATTATCGCGTCGATATTATCCAGCGCTGTTCTCAGTCCTTCCAGTATGTGGGCTCTGGCCTTGGCCTGCTTCAGGTCATAGCGGGAGCGCCGCGTAATCACTACACGGCGGAAATCTACGAAATTCTCCAGCGCCTCCCTCAGGCTGATAACCTTCGGTTGCCCGTCGACCAGGGCCAGCATGTTGACGAAGAAGGAGGACTGCATGGAGGTATATTTATAAAGGTTCTTGAGTACCTGCCGCGGCTGGGCTTCCTTTTTCAGCTCGATGACAATACGCATTCCCTGGCGGTCGGACTCATCTCGCAGGTCGCTGATGCCTTCGATTTTCTTGCTCCTGACCAGCTCGGCGATATTCTCAACCAGGGACGCCTTATTCGTCTGATAGGGAAGCTCGTTGACGACTATCTGGCGCCGGTCGCCCGCGGTGGGGCTGCTGATATGGGCTTTGGCCCGGACCACCAGTTTACCGTGACCGGTAGTATAAGCATTCATGATGCCTTCCCGCCCCTGGATAATGCCGGCCGTGGGGAAATCCGGACCTTCAACGAATTTACAGAGTTCCTCGATGGTAGTTTTAGGGTTATCGATGAGGAAGGTAATAGCGTCGCACACCTCGCCCAGGTTATGCGGGGGGATATTGGTGGCCATACCCACGGCGATGCCGGAACTGCCGTTCAGTAACAGGTTGGGCAATCTGGTGGGCAGCACCTTGGGCTCCTGGAGGCTTTCATCGAAGTTAGGCATGAAGTCCACGGTGTCCTTGTCGATGTCAACCAGCATCTCTTCCGCTATCTTCGCCAGGCGCGCCTCGGTATATCGCATGGCAGCGGGAGGGTCATTATCGACGCTGCCGAAATTGCCCTGCCCGTCCACCAGGGGATAACGCATCGAGAAGTCCTGCGCCATGCGCACCATGGCGTCATAGACCGAGGTATCCCCATGGGGATGATACTTACCCAGCACCTCACCGACGATACGGGCGCTCTTCCGGTGAGGGCTTGCAGGCCTCAGCCCCATGTCGTTCATGGCATAAAGAATGCGCCGGTGCACCGGTTTCAGCCCGTCACGTACATCCGGCAGGGCGCGGGAGACGATGACACTCATCGCGTAATCGAGATAGGAACCCTTCATTTCATCTTCGATATTAACCGGCTTCACTGTGCCCAATACCATAGTTAGCTCAACCTCCTATTCGTCATCGCTACCCGTATCATCATCAACGCCCTCGGACTCCTCGGGCAATACTTCTATCACGTCGCCGCCGATTATCGTATAACCGGACTCTTCCTCCTCCTCATCCTCTTCCACTTTCAACAGTTTATCACTGACGTAAGGGCGGAACTCCTCCATCCCCTTCGGCGGGAAAGACAGCTTCCCGGCCTGGCTCGGGTGCTGATAAGTTTCTCTTACGATTACGGTCATCATGTCCATGGTGGACTTTACCACGGATGCCGTGTACTGGTTGCCCCCCAGAATCAGCCGGATGAGCCGCTGGGCATACTTGGGGTCGACCTTTCCCATATAGGCTCCGCGGCTGTTTTCGACCGCCAGAACGGAGCCGTCAACCTTCAGATACACCCTGTCGCCCGCCACCATTCTGGCACGGTTCTCCTTGGGCGCCAGTTCATAGAGGGTAACCACCCCTGCCTTGCCTATTTCCTCGATAAAATGGTGCGGTTCAACCTTGTCCGTCTCCACCTCGTCACTGTCCGATTCTCCCAGATCGCTCAGGCGCCGCAAATTCCTGTTGGCAATAGCGTTATAGGGGTCCAGCTGCACCGTCCGGCTATAGGCTTCCCGGGCCTGCGTATACTGCCCCAGTTCCATGTAGGCCCTGCCCAGACGGTTGCAGGCATCGACATCCTCCGGGAAACTCTCGATGATTTTCTTATTGACGTCGGCGGCCTCCTGCCAGCGTGCCTGCATCGCCAGGTCGATGGCCTCTTTGCTGCGCTGCTGCTTGAGTCTTAGCAGTCTTTCGTCATCCCGCGTCATTTAATTCTCCAAAATCGGTATAATTTTTTAGTAATTTATTCTACAACAATGTGATACGTCATACAAGGGGTTTCTGGCATAAAAATACGCTGTTTGACAAATAACCCCTTCGGCAGATAGAATTTAAATAGGGGCACATATAAATTCTAAAGGAGATAGGCTTAAAATGCAAGATAAGGTGGAAGAGGTACTCGATAAAGTACGCCCGGCTCTGGTAAGAGACGGGGGCAATGTGGAACTGGTCAGCGTCGATGACGGCACCGTAAAAGTAAAATTGGTCGGCGCCTGCGTCGGCTGCCCCATGTCAACCATGACCCTGAAGAACGGGATTGAACGTATCCTGAAACAGGAAATCCCCGAAGTCAAAGAGGTGATAGCGGTCTAACAACCTTCAGGCAGCTTTATTTAATCTTCTGTTTCCAGCTCGAAGGCGCGGTGCAGGGCACGTACCGCGTCCTTTACTCTGGCCTCGTCGATAATACAGGTTATCCTTATTTCCGATGTCGCAATAAGCTGGATGTTAATCTTTTCTTTTCTGAGCGCATCGAACATGCGGGCGGCGTAACCGGGGGCATTCTGCATGCCGGTGCTGATAATACTAACCTTGCCCAACCTGGAGTCACTGACGCACTGCCTGGCACCGATTGACCTGGCTACAGGCTCAATCAAGCTTAGCGCTTCAGCAAGGCTATCCTTAGCCACGGTAAAGGTTAGGTCGGTAATATTATCAATACTGGCGTTCTGAACGATGGTATCGACGCTGATACCGGCCTCCGCCAGGGGCTCAAAAATAGCTGCGGCGATGCCTGGACGGTCGGGAACACCAATAATAGTAACCTT
>JAUWZF010000012.1 GCA_030615475.1 Dehalococcoidales bacterium
CGGAGCCTCCGCAGTCTACCTCGTCGCCAAACATAAAGGCCGGGGCGGACTGGCCGAAAAGCTGGGCGCTACCGCCGTTATCTACCTTAACGAAGGCAACCCCGTCGAGAAGCTTCATAAGTTGACCGGCGGCCCGGGGGCGGATGCCGCCATCGAATGCGTCGGCTACCCGGATACCCCCCAGCTTACCGTGGAACTCACCCGCCGGGGCGGCATCGCCGTCATCGTCGGAGTTTTTGAAAAACCCGGCACGTTCGATTTCAGCACCATTACGTTCAGCGAGAGAACTATGGTAGGCAGCTCCATTTACGTGCACGAGGGCAAAACGGCCATCGACCTGATGGCGGATAAAAGAATCGACCCCGGTCTTCTGATTACCTCCACAGTCCCCCTCAAAGACGCCGTTAAACTGGGATTTGAAGCATTACTTACAGACAAGGAAACCAACATCAAGGTGCTGCTCCGGGTTCCTTGATGATGGTCTGGCATTAGTCTACAATAGCAAAGAGCACTGCGTAAGGAGGAAGGTAGTGATAAACAAGCAGATTTTTGAATTTCCCATCATTTACACCAACCCTATCCCCAGGATAGCCCTGGGATGGGGAGCTCACGAAACCGTCGCCGACGAATGTAAAAGCGCCGGTATGAAAAAGGCGCTGATTGTGACGTCCGGCCTCAAGGGGACGGGCATCATCGATGAAATTAAGGGTATTTTGAACCACGGTGGCGTGGCCACGGAAATCTACGACAAGATTACTTCCAACCCCAAGGATCACGAGATAATGGCAGGCTACAAATTATTCAAAGAGTGCCAGTGCGACGGCGTAGTAGCCGTCGGAGGCGGCAGTTCCATCGATACCGGGAAGTGTATCCGCGTCATCGATGCCAACGGCGGCCAGGACGTTACCAATTTTTCTGTCTTTCTCGACCCCCCCTTTGAGGAAACCTTAAAGAAGATGAAGCCCTGCACCATCCCCCAGATTTCGGTGGTGACCACCTCCGGCACGGGCGCCGAGGTTACCTCCTGGGCAGCCATCTCCAATACCAAAGCCAGGGCCAAGGTACTGGTCAGCGCCCCGAATATTCCTTCTACCATAGCTATTATCGACCCGTTGCTGGTCAGGCTCCAGCCAAGGCATATCGCCGCCTGGACGGGCTTTGACGCTCTGGCACACGCTATCGAGGCTTTCGTCACCAAGGTGCAGGGCCCCTATGCCTACGGCATACTGCTGCGGGCTAACGAGCTCATCTACAAAAACCTCCGCGAGTTCACCTACAACCGCATGGACAAGGACGCCTGCGAGAGGATGTGCTGGGCTTCCACCATGGGCGGTATTGGCATCGGCTTCGGTGCCGGCGCCGGTATCGTGCACGGCCTGGGACACCAGATAAGCGCCCTCACGGACTGCCACCATGGCCTTATTAACGCCGTTATCATGCTGGCCGGAGAAAGATATAACCAGCCCGCCATCATCGAGAAATTAGCTGCTTTGACCCGCGCCATGGGCATCGATACCACCGGCATGACCGAGTGGGAAGCCGCCGACTGCTGGTTCGACGAAATAGAACAGCTGCTTGAGGACCTGGAAATTACACCCGGTCAAGTTAACCAGCAGTTCGGCCTTGAAGAGAAGGACCTGGACCATATCGTCAAAGTATATTCCAATGACTTCTGCAGCCAGGGTAACCCCAAAGAGTTCAACTACGATGAATGCATCGACCTCCTGAAGAGCGTGCTCTAGATACAAGCTGCCGGAGCTGCCGTTAAGAAGTGGCGTAAGATAATTCTATAGGTTAATACAATGTGGGTGGCGAGAAACCCCTGATAATTGTAGAATATAGACGGGGCTCGTCACCCGTCTTTTGAGAGATAACAGAAAGAAGGTTGAAAACTAAATGGATAAAGAGACGATGGAACCCAAGAAAAGCGAGAGCCAGACCGTCGAAGAACCCCGGGTTATCGAGGAGATTGTCGTCGAAGAACTAAGCATCGACGGTGTTTGCGGGGTATATTAAGCATGACATGCCGCCTGGCCGACAACGTTCAGGTAAGAAAGGAAAGCTGGGGACTGCTTTTCTACGTGCAGACACGCCACAAGGTCTGCTTCGTGCGCAGCGGCGACTGGCTTCATCCCGAGCATTTTGACGGCACCTGGACATTCGATAGTATCGTTAATGACATAGCCGAGCGTACCGATACCCCCGCCGAAATTATCGAGCGCTCTTTACCCAAGTTGACGGAGCGCCTGATAAGAAACAGGATGATTATTAATGAAATATGCTGACTGGCCCTTATCCGCACCGGTAAATCTGACGTGGGAAATAACCCACCGGTGCAACCTGAAATGCGTCCATTGCCTCTCATCCAGCAGTAAAGAATCGCCCGGTGAGCTTGATTTTGAGGAGTGCCGGGCTATCGTCGACCAGCTGGCGGCGCTTAAGGTATTTGAAATCAATTTCGGCGGCGGCGAGCCGCTGCTGAAAGACTTTTTCCTCCCCCTGTTGCGCTACATACATACAAGGGGCATTGTCACCTGCATCAGCACCAACGGCACCGTGCTCACGGATGAGGCGATAGCCTGTTTTTCCGACAACCCCCTCGTGAATGTGCAGGTAAGCCTGGACGGCGCCACCCCGGAGGTCAACGACCGTATCCGCGGCCGGGGCACGTTCCACCGAATTATTCAGGGAATCAAGCGCCTGGCGGGCAAAAACATACCCCTCTCCATCAATACCGTGGTCACCTCGCTGAACTTCATGCAGTTGAGTCAGCTCAAGGAGCTGGCCGGTTCTTACGGAGCCAGGCTGCGCGTGTCTCGCTTCCGTCCTTCGGGACGGGCCAGGGACAGCTGGGAAATGTTGAGGCTGAACCCGGAACAGCTGCGTGAGCTCTCCGACTGGCTCAGCGATGACCCCACCATTCTTACCGGCGACTCCTTCTTTTCCATCTCCCGGGACGGTAGAAGGCATCTCGGACTGGACATGTGCGGGGCCTGCAAGATGACCGCCTGCATCGACCCCCGCGGCTTCGTTTATCCCTGCGCCTTCATGCAGGAAAGAGAGTTCTGCGGCGGCAACCTCAGAGAGACTGCTTTTCAGGATATCTGGGACAATGCGGCCGCGTTCAACTACTTCCGGCAGCTGGAACCCGAAGCCTGCCGGACGTGCCCCCGCTTCAGTAAGTGCCGGGGAGGCTGCCCCGCCGTGGCTTACTTCGTCAGCCGTGACCTCAACAGCGCCGACCCGGAATGCCTGATTAACTGGAGTCGGGACATATCACCCGCGCCGCTCGAAGGCAGGTAATACTATCACCTGAAGGGGATAGAGATTATGTACGGGCAATTTAAATATCTGTTTTCACCGCTCCAGATAGGCAAGGTGGTCGTGCCCAACCGCATTTCATTTTCCGCCCACCTGACCAACCTCGCCGAGCATAACCTGCCCAGCGAAAAACACATGTATTACCTGGCGGAGCGAGCTAAAGGCGGCGCCGGCCTGATAATTACCGAGGAGCAGTCCGTGCACCCCACGGACCACTCTTACGAGAAGCTCCTCGATGCTTTCAAACCAGAGGTCATACCGGGTTACCGCCGGATATGCCGCGCCGTCCATGAGTACGAGACGAAGATATTCGCCCAGTTGAACCACAACGGCGGCCAGGGCGACGGCAGCTATTCCCGGTTGCCCGTTATCGGTCCTTCCCCGGTGCCTGATTTCATGTTCCGGGAAGTCCCCAAGGAAATGGAGATAGAAGACATCCGGGAAGTCATCGAGTATTTCTGCCGGGCGGCCAGCCATGTCCGAGAGGGTGGCTTCGACGGCATCGAGCTGCAGATTGGCCACAGCTCCCTGATGAGGCAGTTCCTTTCGCCCCTGACCAACCTGCGCGCCGACGATTACGGCGGCAGCCCGGAGAACCGGATGAGGTTTCCCCTGGAGGTTATCGGGGCGGTCAGGAGGACGGTGGGGGCGGACTACACGCCGGGGATACGCCTCTGCGCCGACGAGATGGTGCAGGGTGGCCTGACCCTCGAAGATACCAGAGAGATGGCCCGCCGTTTCGAAGCCACCAGGAAGATAGATTTTATAGATTTGAGTCTGGCCACCTTCTACAACCTCTACCTCGTGGGCGCCTCAATGCACTCCCCGCTGGGGTACACGATTCCCCTGTCCGCCGGTATCAAAGAGGTCGTCGAACTGCCGGTTTTTTGCACGGGACGGATTAACGACCCCGTCATGGCGGAAAGAGTCCTGGCCGACGGTCAGGCCGACATGATTGGCATGGTGCGCGCCCAGATATGCGACCCCGAAATGGCCAATAAAGCCAGAGAGGGACGACTGGAAGAAATTCGGTCCTGCGTGGCCGACAACCAGGGCTGCTACGGTCGGGTCGGCCTTAATAAGACTATCGGCTGTATCCAGAATCCGAATATCGGCTTTGAAAAAGACCGCGGTGCCGGCTCCATCAAGCCCGCTCCGATTAAGAAAAAGGTGCTGGTTATCGGCGGGGGGCCGGCCGGCCTGCGTGCCGCGGTGGTTGCCGCCCAACGTGGCCACACGGTGACTCTCTACGAGAAAGCAGACAAACTTGGAGGCCAGGTTAATATCGCCGCCCTGGGGGCGGGACGGGAAGAAATCGGAGCGGTAATCCGCAACGAGGAGAACCAGCTCAAGCTCCTGCCGGTGGAAATCGTCCTGAATAAAGAGGTCACCGCCGAATTCGTTATGGAACAGAACCCTGACGTGGTGATTGTCGCCACGGGGTCGGTGCCCAAGGAGAGCCCGCTGCCCGGCGCGGACGGCCCGCATATCTTCAATGTCTGGCAGGCGCTCCTGAACGAGAAGGATGTCGGTGAGAAAGTCCTCTTCATCGACAATGACGGCCATCACCAGGCTACGGCTACCGCCGAACTGCTCGCTGAGCGGGGCCGGAAAGTCCATATTGTCACCTCATCGCCGACCATCGGCTCCGAGCTGGGGCCGCCGCAGGACTCGTATCTGTCCCACCAGCGCCTGGCGCAAAAAGGCGTCACCTTCACGCCCGACTTCGCCGTCGTGGAGATAAAGGGGCTGGAGGTCAACGGCCTCAACTTCTATTCCAACGAGTGGCAGACCTTCAGCGATTACGATTCCGTAGTATACGCGTTGGGTAACCGCGCGGAAGACGGACTCTATAAAGCCCTGAAGGGCAGAGTCAAAGAGCTTTACCGCATCGGCGACTGCGTGGCGCCGCGTAAAATAGACATGGCGATACTGGAAGGCGAAAATGTCGGCCGGATGATTTAGCCGCCGGGAGAAAGGCATAAAAATGGCCAGGACAAGAAATATCTGGGTGCTGCCGGAGATAAACGGTAACGGCGAAGAAATCAGCAAACTGAGCCTCGGACTTCTTACCGAGGCCAGGTATGTTGCGGAAAAGGTCGGCGGCACCGTAACGGCGCTGGTGCTCGGCGACCAGACCCAGGACTATTCCGACGTTCTCGGTCGGCACGGAGTCGCCAAGGCCGATATTTTTCAGGACCCACTTTTACAAAATTTCTCCGCCGAGGCGTACGCGGCAGCCCTGTTGCCGAGAATACAATCAGAGAAACCGTGGCTCTTTCTTATGGGGCATACGACCATCGGCAGAGAGCTGGCCCCCCGACTGGCAGCGCTCCTGGGGACAGGAGTAATTTCAAAGTGTGCTAAAATCGAGCTTTCCGAGCCGGAGAGTCCGAAATTCTATCGCCCCGTCTATGGAGACCAGCTATTCCAGGAAGTTATCTTTCAGACGGACAATACGATGTTGGTAACCATGGACCCGCAATTTTTAAACGTATCCCCCGCCGCCAGAGCGGGTAAGGTAAGGGCTTTAACTATCGAGCCGAACCTGACAGCTGAGTCGATAAAAACCAGACATTTAGATTACCTGCCCGCCGATTTCCAGACCGTGGACGTTACCGATGCCGATACTGTAGTCTCCGCAGGTATGGGGGCGGCCACTGACGAGCTGCTGCCCATGGTCGAAGAGCTGGCCGGACTCATCGAAGGCGCTATCGGCACCACCCGGCCGGTGGTCGACGGGGGAAAAATAAGCAGGGAGCGCATGATTGGCCAGACCGGCCGGGTAGTCAGTCCGGAGTTCTACCTGGCGCTGGGTATTTCCGGGGCAACCCACCACGTCGGCGGCATCCAGGATTCAAGAAAGATTGTCGCCGTCAACCGTGACCCGCGGGCGCCTATCTTCCAGAGTTCCGACGTGGGCATATCCGCCGACCTTAAAGACGTACTGCCAAAACTGATAGAAAGAATCAAGCGCGCGAAAAACAATGGCGAAATACTTTGACGTTATCATCGTGGGAGCGGGGCCGGCCGGCAGCCTGGCGGCCCTGAAACTGGCCCGTGCCGGACTGAATGTCTGCCTGGTGGAGCGAGGCCAATACCCCGGCGCCAAGAACATGTTCGGCGGTCTGCTGCATAATACCCCCGTCCTGAACGAGATGCTGCCCGATTTCTGGGAACGGGCTCCGCTGGAACGGCATGTCTATAAAAAGGTGCTGGCCTTCATGACCCCGGAGTCGGCCGTTTCCCTGACCTTTGAGAATGAAAATTTCGAGCAGCCGCCGTATAACGGCCACACTGTATTCCGTCCGGCTTTCGATAGCTGGCTCGCCGCTGAGGCCGTCAGGGAAGGGGCCTTATTGCTCTGCGACTGCACGGCGGAAGATATTATTAAAAAAGACGGGAGAGTTGCCGGCGTCACCGTCAAAGGCCGGGAGGGGACGCTGAGGGGCAATATCGTCATCGCCGCCGACGGTGTCCTGTCCTTCATGGCTGAAAAAGCCGGCCTGCGAAAAGATTTTAAAGCTAAAAATATGGGTGTGGGCATAAAACTTCTTCTGGGACTGCCCGAAGCCACCATCAACGAGCGGTTCCACCTCGTCCGGGACGAAGGGGCGGATATCAGCTTCGTGGGGACGACCGGGGGTATGGGGGGCGGCGGCTTCCTCTATACCAACCGCGAGAGTATATCCGTCGGCATGGTGGTGCACCTCGACTCCCTGAAAGCGTCGGGTAAAGCCCCTTACGAGGTGCTGGACGAGCTGTTGCAGCACCCGCAGGTCAGGAAACTCGTCAAGGGAGCCGTACCGCTGGAATACTCGGCACACCTCATACCGGAGGGGGGCTTTACAGCCATGCCGCAGGTCTATACCGACGGCATGATGGTCGCCGGGGATGCCGCCGGACTGTGCTACACCAACGGCATCAACCTGGAAGGTATCAACCTGTCGATGACTTCCGGCGTGCTGGCCGCCGAGACGGCGATTAAAGCCCTGGAAGTCGGCGACTACTCCGCCCGGACGCTTTCGCTATATAAAAAGAAGCTGGATGAAAGCTTTATTATCAAAGATATGAAGACCTTTAAAAATGCCGCCGGCATGATGCACCTGGAGCGCCTGTCCCGGACCTACCCACAGGTTCTCGCCGGTATCCTTGAAAAGCTGTATCGGGTCGAAGGCATGCCCCGGTCGAAACTCCTGCGCCTCGCCCGGAAAGAGGCATTGAAAGAGGTGGGGCTGAAAAACCTGATTGCCGACGGCATCAAGATAGGCAGGGCTTTGTTATGAACATAGAGAACCTGCAGCAGTTGACGCAGTTCCAGATTGACGAGCAGGCTCACATCATCGTCGATAAAGAAATTTGTAAAACCTGTGACCATCGTGCCTGCGTCCAGTCCTGCCCGGCCAACTGCTACACATTCGATGAAGAAACAAAACTTTTAAGTGTCGTCTATGAAACATGTCTTGAGTGCGGCACCTGCTATATCATCTGCGATAAAGGAGCGCTCGACTGGAGCTACCCGCGGGGAGGATACGGCGTTTGCTTCCGGCTGACCTAGAAGAACGGACATGAAGATTATCGTTTGTATAAAAGAGGTGGTTGACCCGGCGCTGAGCCTGGACTTCGGCCTGAGTAATAGAGTCGTCTTCCGGGAAGGCCTGCCGCTCCGGCTGAATCCCAACGACGCCGCGGCCCTGGCCATGGCCCTGGGGCTCAAGTCGCCGGACGAAGCGGCTCAGGTCGAAATTACCCTCATCTCCATCGGCCCGGAAAGGGTGGAGAGCTATCTCAAAAACGGGCTGGCCCTGGGGGCGGACCGGGCCGTACGCATATGGGGTGAAGACTTTACGAACTTATCCTCCCACCAGAAAGCCAGGTTACTGACCGGTGCCTTATCGTTTTACGGTGCCGACCTCGTTTTTACGGGAGCCATGAGCCTGGATACCGGCAACGGGCAGGTCGGGCCATTAATAGCCGGCTGGCTCGGCTTACCCTGTACCGGCGATGTCGTCAGTATCGAACTGGACGAGGAACAAAATAGCATCAATCTCACCAGGGACGCCGGCCGGGGAGAACGGGAAAAGGTGCAGTGCCCCCTCCCCACCATTATCACCGTCAGGGGAGAGGGCAAGCTGCCCTACGCTACTCTGGACAGGCTCATCGAGAGTAAATCCGGCGAGGTAATGCTGCTCACCCCCGCCGACCTGGGTATTTCAAATGAGGAACTGCATAATGACCCCACCAGAGTCACCGACCTGGTTTACCCGAGGCCCCGACCGAGGAAGGTGCCGCCGCTGGACAGCTCCCTGCCGGCATTTCACCGGATACTGCAGCTGCTGGAAGGCGGCATCTCCAAGCGAAAAGGCCTGATGCTTAAAGGCAGCAGCGAGGAACTGGCCGAACGACTCTTCGAGCTCCTGAAAGAAGAGGGGGTAATCAGACCGGCCACAGGTCCATGAGAGGTTTCGGCTTTTCACTGGCGGCTAACACCTTCTTAAGAGAAGACCCTGACGGTTATTTCCTGCTTTCCCGGCTGCCCATAAAAATTCTCCGACTGAACGAATCTCTTTTCCGGCTCCTCAAGCATGTTCAGGATGGGGGCGAAATAGCCGACTTCGCCAGCCAGAACCCCGGCCTTGATGAGCGGAATTTATTAGGAATCCTGCTGTCTCTCGTGGCGAAGGGATACCTGAAATTAGACAGAATAGCCGAAATCGAAGACTTCCCCCCGGTCTCCGTTATCATACCGGTCAAAGACCAGCCTGAATACTTAATCGAGTGCCTGCAATCGCTGGAAAATCTCGATTACCCGAAAGACCGACTGGAAATTATCGTGGTGGATGACGGCTCACAAAAAGAAGTTTCCGGGGTTATTGATTCTCCTGACGTCAGAATCATCCGCCAGGCCGAGTCGCAGGGCCCGGCGGCCTGCCGTAACATCGGGGCAGAAAATGCCCGCGGTGAAATTCTAGCCTTTATTGATGCCGACTGCATAGCTGGTGAGAAATGGCTAAAGGAGATAATCCCCCTGTTTACAGCGACTAAAGTAGGGGCGGTGGGGGGCTATGTGGACGGCTACTACAAGGACAGCTTACTGGATAAATATGAACGGGTATCTTCTTCGTTGAACATGGGCAAGCGGCTCCTCCTCGAAGGCAGGACGGAATCGAGCTTTTACGTGCCCACGGCCAATATGCTGGTGACCCGGGAAGCATTCGTAGCTGCCGGGGGTTTTAAGGTCGGCATGCACGTAGGGGAGGATGTCGATTTTTGCTGGCGGGTGAGAAATCACGGCTATACGCTCCTCTATGTCCCTTACGGCAGCGTGGCCCACAAGCACCGCAACCGGCTCGGCAGGATGCTGCAACGCCGCAGCGAGTACGGGACATCGGAGGCCGTTCTCTACCGGACTCACCGGGACAAAAGGAAGACTTTTTCAATTCCCGTCTTTTCCGGCCTGTCCTTCCTGGCACTGACCCTCGCCATCCTGCTGGTGAACTCCTGGCCGATTGCTGCGATGCTCCTCCTGTTCGGGCTCGACCTGTTGCGCAAATCCGCAACTCTGCTGAAATTCAACATGGTGATTCCTTTCCCGCAGGTGGTCTATTCCACCTTCAGGAGCTACCTCTCCTTCTTCTACTTCGCCTTCTTTCACCTGGTGCGGTATTACCTGATTCTGATATTCGCGCTCGGCTTCTTATGGCACCCTCTGTGGATTTTCGGCGGCCTGGCGATTATCTGCACATCCATCGTGGACTACTATGTAAAAAAGCCGAAGCTGCTCTACCCTGTCTTCCTCTTTTTCTACCTTCTGGAACACCTGGCCTATCAGGTCGGCGTTTTCCAGGGGTGCCTGAAGCAGAAATATTTCGGGTCGTATATACTATCCTTTAGACATGCTTGATGCGAGAATGAAGAAAGGCAACCCGGTTAAATTCTACGGGACAGTCGCCGGACTGCTCGGCAAAGCCCTGCGATTCCGCTATGCCAGACTGAGGGCAGCCCCTCTAAAGCCCGAGGCGGTCAGCCTGGCCGTGACCAATCGTTGCAATTCCCACTGCATCATGTGCAACATGTGGCGGATAGCCAGGGAAAAAACCGATACCAAGGATTTAGAGCTTTCCGGGGATGAGATAATCGATTTACTATCCAGACCCCTGTTCTCGAAACTGGTTGAGCTCGACCTGACCGGCGGCGAACCGCACCTCAGGGACGACCTGGTCGAGATAGCGCTGGGTATAGCCAGCCTTAAAAAGAGTTCACTTCTTCATTTGAGAAGCATCGTCATTACGTCTAATGGCCTTCTGCCCGCAAAAATAATCTCCAACTCTCAAAAAATTCTGGAGGGACTCAGGGACACGAATATCGACCTGGTTACCGTCGCTTCAATCGATGGCATTGGAGCCACCCATGATAAAGTCAGAGGAACCAAAGGAGCTTTTAAACTGGCCGCCATCACCATGGGCGGACTCCTCGAACTCAGGGAGAAATATCCCGGCTATTTCATCGGCGTCAAAACGACGGTCCTGCCGGAGAACATCGATAGCCTTGATGATATCCTTGAGTTCGCCGTGAAAGAGCATCTTTTTCACATTATCTCGCCGGTCTTCTTCACCGAGACCAGGTTCCGAAATACCGATAGAAGAGAGTCGCTGAGACTGGGGCCCGCCGACTACGAAAAGCTCTTAAATTTCTACAATCGTAATGAGCTGAAGACTAACTACTTCTATTCGAGGATACGGAGCTTTCTGTCTACCGGCCAGAAATGCTGGTCATGTACGGCCGCTTACAACTACATGTTCATCGAGTTCGACGGGACGGCATATCCCTGCGAATTGCTCCCCGAACCAATCGGCAACGTGAAAAAACAGAGTCCGGAAGACATCTGGAACAGTATTCAGGCGCATTACTGGCGAACACGCATCGAAAAAACGGAGCAATGCCGGAACTGCATCGAGCCGGGCGCCGTCCGGTACAGCGCCTGCGCCGAGGGTCTAAGCTATCTCAAGTTTCTAAGGAAGCTCGGCAGAAACAACTTCACAGAAACCCTTTACGGCGAGGGTTTTATAAAGTATATCGATAAGTAATCAATCGTATTTAATTACCCAGCGCCCTATCACTTGCCTGGCCAGTACCGCCTCCCGGACCTCATCGAGGTCATCCAGCGTAATCAACCTGGTAACCAGTTTATCGGTCTTCAAGAGGCCGGTGTTCATAACTTCCATCAGACTGGGCAGGTCCTCGGTAGGGTGAGTCTCGCCATACAGGGTACCTTTTATCGACTTCGCATGAAGCGGCGCGTAAAACATGGGAATACTGGTAACCGAATCAATAGGCGATATGCCGATGGCGACTATGGTACCGCCCGAGCGTATGGCCCACCATGCCTGCACCTGGGCTCCGGGGTCGCCGGTGGCCTCGATGGCAAACTCCAGCCCCGCCCCACCGGTGAGCTTCTTGATGATGGGAATCGGGTCATCTTTACTGGAATCGACGAAGTGGGTGGCGCCGAACTCCAGGGCTATGTCCCGCTTCGATACCTCCAGGTCGACGGCGACAACCGGGTTGCAGTTACGCAGCGCCGCGAAACGGATGGCGTTCAGCCCGATGCCGCCGCACCCCCAT